>JAHECJ010000416.1 GCA_024641805.1 Desulfococcus sp. | reverse complement strand
CGCCCAGGTCATCGGCAATGACACATCCATCAGCCTGGGAGGGCTGGGGGGCTATTTTGAACTCAACACCATGCTTCCCCTGATTGCCTATAACCTGATCCAATCAATTGAATTATTAGCTAATGCCTCGGATGTACTGGCAAAAAAATGCATCGCCGGCATTACAGCGAATCCCGACCGCTGCCGGGACAACATCCGGAACAGCCTGGCCATTGTCACCAGCCTGGTTCCCCATATTGGTTATGACCGGGCCGCAAAAATCGCCCAGAAAGCTTTTGCTGAAAAAAAAACCATTGAGACAGTAGTGCTGGAGGAAAATATTCTGCCTGAAAAGGATGTGAAAACAATATTATTCGGAGACCTTTTTCAAAAATAAGATATTAAATTTGATGAAACCGTAAAAAATCCGATTTAAACGGCAAAGTATAAAAGTTCAAATTCAAGGCGCGCAAATCCTTTGCAATGATTAGTACTTATTGTACTTTGAAGCCGCGAAGGATGCAGCGCAACACAGAATTTGGACTTTTTACGAAGCCGTCAAATTTAATTACTCAAAACAGGAGGTGCAACTTGACGGCTCTTATCATTCTTGGAATTATTATCGCCTGCATACTTGCGGTGGCATTGATCTACAACGGTCTGGTCACACTCAAAAACCGCTTTAAAAACGCATTCGCCCAGATTGATGTTCAACTCAAACGGCGGTATGATCTGATCCCCAACCTGGTTGAAGTGGTCAAAAAATACATGCAGCACGAGCGGGAAACCCTTGAAGCCGTGATTGCCGCCAGAAACTCAGCGGTCAGTGCAAGCAACCAGGCATCCGGCAATCCGGGAGATCCCGGGGCAATGAAGAACCTGGCATCCGCGGAAGGAATGCTGACCGGGGCATTGGGTCGGCTGTTTGCCTTGTCGGAAAGTTATCCGGATTTGAAAGCTAATCAGAACATGGCCCAGCTTCAGGAAGAACTGTCCTCCACTGAAAATCGTGTTGCGTTCGCCCGCCAGGCGTTCAATGACGCGGTGATGGCATACAATATTTCACGGGAAAAATTCCCGAACAACCTGATTGCCGGCATGTTCAACTTCACTGAAGCCCAGCTGCTGGAAGCCACTGAAGCGCCGGAAGAGAAGAAGGCGCCCAAGGTCACTTTCTAACAGACGTTGAAAAACTATTGCGCTTGGCCATACAGCGTTAAAATTCGGCTCAACATACTCATTTATAAATATAAACTCCGCTTTTTCGCCAAATTTTGCCTTGTCTGGCCTGCACTTATGACGTTTTTCAATCGCCTGCTGATGGTTGATATAAAACACAAACAACCCTAAACTGAATCGGCCATTATGAATTTCTTTGAACATCAGGAACAGTCAAAAAATAAAACCGCCCTGCTGGTCATGTTCTTTGCCCTGGCGGTGATCGGTATCGTCCTCGCAGTGTATACAGCCATCATCGGTGTTATTTACTCCCAGACATCCACTTCCGCATCATACGGCATCGAATTCAAATGGTTTGATCAGAATATTTTCGGGAGCGTGTCGCTGGTCGTACTGATGGTGATTCTTGGCGGTTGTATATTTAAAATCATCGCATTAAAACGTGGCGGTCAGTATATTGCAGAAAGTCTGGGCGGCCGCCTGGTCAACCCAGCCACTCACGATTTGGAAGAGAAAAAACTGATCAACGTCGTGGAGGAAATGGCGATCGCCTCCGGCATACCGGTGCCTCTGGCGTATGTTCTGGAGCAGGAAAAGGGAATTAATGCCTTTGCCGCCGGATACACTCCATCGGACGCGGTGGTGGCGGTCACTGACGGGTGTCTTCGCCGGCTGACAAGGGACGAACTCCAGGGTGTGGTGGCCCATGAATTCAGCCATATCTTAAACGGCGATATGCGGCTCAACATCCGTCTGATCGGCATGATCAGCGGCATTATGATTATTACGTCCATAGGGAACATAATTCTACGTTCCGGTTCCCGAAGCCGTAAAAACGGCATGCCGATTCTGCTGGCCGGGGTGTCTTTTATCGCCATCGGCTACATCGGCGTCTTTGTCTCGCGCATCATTCAAAGTGCGGTGTCGCGTCAAAGGGAATATCTGGCAGACGCCTCTTCAGTCCAGTTTACCCGCAACCCCTCCGGGCTTGCCAATGCCTTGAAAAAAATCGGCGGTTTTTCAAAAGGTTCCAAAGTCAATGCAAACCTGGCGGGTGAAAACAGCCATATGTTCTTCAGCATGGCCATCAGCTCCCTTTTTGCAACCCATCCGCCACTTAAAATGCGAATACAGCGGATTGATCCCGGATTTACCGGGGATTTTCCGTCAATTTCCGAAGCGGTCAGTTCTTCTGCGCAAAAAGAACCATCTGTTATGGAATTTGCCGACAGCGGGGCGGCCATGGAAATCAGTCCTGAAAATATCAGCGAAACCATCGGGATCATGGATTCAGACCAGATAAAGTACAGCCTGATGCTTCTGAAGTCAATCCCCCAGGCTGTCCGGAGAGAACTCAATGACGCTATGGGCGCTTCCGCCGTTGTATTTGCGATGCTCCTTGACGCGGATGCCGGTAAGAAAAAAAGACAGCTTGAAGACATGAAACAGGTTTTGCCGGACGAAATCGTCCGCCATGTTTCGCTCCTGGATGAAACCGTTCAGCGCCTTGACCACAACCTGAAACTGCCCATCCTGGATCTGTCCCTGCCCACACTGCGGCGGATGTCTGCCGAACAGTTTCAAACGTTTAAACAGGTAATCCGCATTCTGGTGGAATCCGACGGCAAGCTCAGCCTTTTTGAATATGCGCTGCAAATAATCATTGCCAACCGCCTGGAAGCGTCATTCCGCCCGTCCGCCGGCAAGCGGATCTATAAAAGCATTGAACAGTTGAAAGAAGAGGCGGTCATCCTGATCTCCAAGCTGGCCATCGAAGGGCAGGATGATCCGGCAGAGGCTGAAAAAGCATTCACGTCAGCAATGAGAATGATCCCTGCAGCCCGGGATGAATCCCCGAAAGCATCCAAAGGCACATCAGGTCCGCCTAAAATGGTTGACCGGCCGTTTCAGGATATTGGGAATGCGATCTCACGATTTGCGGTCTCAGCGCCGGGAGTCAAAAAAACCATGCTGGATGCCTGCGCCCATTGCATTTTGTTTGACAGAACCGTAACCATTAAAGAAGCCGAATTGTTGCGCGCTATTGCCTATGCCATCGATCTTCCAGTGCCGCCGTTTTTGATGAAGGAAGGAGTTTAGGTTTATGGTGGAAGAAAAAAGCTTCAGCCTTCCACCTTCAACCGAATCCCCTATTCTTTATAAATTATCTTTATATCCTCCGACGTTCCGGATGCCAGTCGTTCGAATGCTGCGCCAAGCCCCGCCAGATTTGTTGTGCGGGTCACCAGTTTTTCCACATCCACCCGTTTTTGAGCGATGTATTCCATTGCCGTATCAAATTCTTCCGGCAGATAGGCCATTACTGATTTCTGGGTGATTTCCCGGGCAGCGGCCATAATCGTCAATACA
>JAHECJ010000415.1 GCA_024641805.1 Desulfococcus sp. | reverse complement strand
TACAAACAGTTTGATGCGGAAGGCTTTATCCGGTTAAACGCACTTCGATTGAGAATTCAGAAAATAATGAAAGACAAAAAATAGTTTTAAGATAAATTTTGATTTAAACAGGATCCAGAATGGCAGAAAAACCGTGGGACGGAAGGTTTGCGGAAAAAACTGACGCTGCAGTGGAAGCGTTTACATCTTCCATTGGAATTGACAGGCATCTATACGACTATGATATTGACGGCAGCATTGCTCACTGTAAAATGCTGGCTAAAGCGTCCATCATTACCGGGGAAGAGTCGCTGTCGTTGATTGGCGGGCTCGAAGAAATTCGGGGCGAGATCAAAGAAGGGAATTTCGAATTCTCCGACCGGTTGGAAGACATTCACATGCATATTGAAAACCGGCTGGCTGCGCATGTTGGCAGCGTGTCACGCAAACTGCATACCGCCAGGAGCCGGAACGATCAGGTGGCCCTGGATATCCGCCTGTATCTTCGGGATAAGAGCCGGAAAATCATATACGGATTGATGCAATTGCGTAAAGTACTGGTTGACATGGCCGGCCGCTATATCGATGTGGTCCTGCCCGGGTATACACATCTGCAGCGGGCCCAGCCGGTGCTTTTTTCACATCACCTGATGGCCTATTATGAAATGTTTACCCGGGATACCCGGCGGTTTGAAGAGGGATTGGAACGGATTAACGTGATGCCGCTGGGAGCGGCCGCTCTTGCCGGCACCACATATCCCATTGACCGGGCTTATACGGCTTCCCTTCTTGATTTTCCCAAAGTTTCAGAAAACAGTATGGACTCGGTGTCGGACCGGGATTTTATCATCGAGTTTCTGGCTGCGGCCAGTTTATGCATGGTCCATTTCAGCCGGTTTTCGGAAGAACTGGTATTGTGGTCTTCATCCGAATTTAAATTTATTGAACTTTCCGATGCATTTTCCACCGGCAGCAGCATTATGCCCCAGAAAAAGAACCCGGATGTGCCGGAACTGGTTCGCGGAAAGACGGGGAGGGTGTTTGGCAGCCTGATTTCTGTTTTAACATTAATGAAATCACTGCCGTTGGCCTACAACCGGGATATGCAGGAAGACAAACCTCCGCTTTTTGATGCGGTTGAAACATTAACTGCCTGCATCGACATATATATCCGGATGCTGCCGAACATCAAAATCAATCCATCTCAAATGGCGGATGCGGTTTCAACCGGTTATATCAACGCCACGGACATGGCGGATTTTCTGGTTTGCCGTGGAATGCCGTTTCGGGAAGCCCATGGCTGTGTCGGCAAAGCGGTCGGCTACGGTCTGGAAAACAAGAAAGAGCTTCATGAATTGTCACTTGATGAGCTTCAGTCTTTTTCAGATCTGATTAATGAAGATATTTTCCAGGCATTGACAACCCGCCAAATGATTGAACGGCGAAAGTCCTACGGCGGAACATCAACGGATAATGTCAGCGCAGCCATCCACCGGGCTGAAAAGCAGGTCGTTGGCGAAATCAAGTCTATCACCGCTCAGTCAACGTGAAATTGAACAAATGATGCCAATCCTCATGCCTCCATCTGCGGCTCAAGTCTACCGGACTGAAGCGTTTAAAACCGGACATTTGGTTTTGATTGCAATCCTTATAGGTTGTATAATTTTGATTTCAGCATGCGGGAAAAAAGCGCCTCCGATACCGTCGACATCTGTCGCGCCGCCGACGGTTGCCGGTCTTGAAATTACGCTGAACGACGATATGATGACGCTGCAGTGGCCGGTTCCGGATTGGGATAAAAAAGATGAAAATGCGCTGGCCGGTTTCTATGTGTACCGTTCGCGGAGCGCTCTGTCTGAACCGGAGTGCGAAGGGTGCCCGCTGACGTTTCAAAAAACAGCGGATATCCGGATTGAGAATCACCCATCCCGCGAAAGGTATGAGGAACGCCTGGAGAAAGGATTTCGGTATACCTATAAGGTTTCCGCTTATACAGAAAGCGGATATGAGGGAGAATCGTCGGAAATCGCGAGGGTGGATTACTGACGATCAATAGATGATTATAATGAACACACAAGCATTAATGACAAATACGGCGTATATCTCAACCGGTTCAAATATGGGAGACAAACTGGGAAACTGCCGGCAGGCGCTGGCTGCGTTAAGCCAAATTGCTTCGGTCCGGGTTGAATCCGTTTCCCGGTTTTATTTGACGGAACCCATGGAATATTCCGATCAGCCCTGGTTTGTCAATGCGGCCGCTAAAATCAAAACCTCTTTAACGCCGTTTGAGCTTCTGGAAGTTTTGAAATCGTTTGAAGTTGAGTACGGAAGGGTGGACAACGGTGTGCGGTTCGGGCCGCGGCCCCTTGATTTTGATATTATTTTTTTCAATGACATGATAATTGAAACACCGCACCTCATTGTTCCGCACCCGCGCATGCATAACCGCGAATTTGTGCTTCGTCCCATCAGCGACATGGCGCCGGGAATGATTCATCCGGTGTTTAAAAAGAGCATCCGTGAATTGCTTGAGGATTTGAGCCCGCAAAGCCAACAGTGTATAAAGATGGAGGAGATGGGAGACTGTTTTTTCTGTACCGCAAAAATTTAGTGACTGAATGATTCATATTCAATATTGGTGTTGTCAAACAGAGTTAAATCAAAAGGAGTAAGTAAATGAAATTTTTTATCGATACGGCAAATATCGAAGAAATCAAAGAAGCCAGCAGTATGGGAATGGTCGACGGGGTAACCACCAATCCCTCGTTGATTGCCAAAGAAGGCAGGGATTTTAAAGAAATTATTACAGAAATCTGTGGAATTGTGGATGGTCCCATCAGCGCGGAGGTGATCAGTCTTGAAGAAGCAGGCATGGTCGCAGAAGCCCGGGAACTTGCAAAAATTCACAAAAACATCGTGGTAAAGATCCCCATGACCATTGACGGATTGAAAGCTGTCCGGACATTGACTTCGGAAGGGATCAATACAAATGTGACCCTCGTATTCTCAACACTTCAGGCGCTGATGGCGGCAAAAGCCGGAGCCACTTACGTCAGCCCGTTTGTCGGCCGTCTGGATGATCTGGCCCAGGATGGTTTGGTGCTGGTGGACCAGATTGTCACCATTTACGATAACTATGACTATGATACGGAAGTGATCGTCGCCAGTGTCCGAAATCCGCTTCACGTTCTGGATTCCGCGTTAATGGGGGCGGACATTGCAACGATTCCCTTTAATGTTCTCGCAAAACTGGCGTCTCACCCCATGACGGACAAGGGAATCCAGTCATTTATGGCGGACTGGGAAAAAAGAAAGAAATAGGCTGGTGCGGTATGCGCTCAATTGAAATTAAAAATAAATTGCTGGAAGGCCTGGGACATCCCAACAGCCTGACCATGTTCCGCATTGCAGCTGTGCCGCTGCTGATTGTTCTGATGCTATCTCCGTCAAAATGGTGCGGTTTTTTGGCAACAATTGTTTTCTGTGTGGCGGCAGTAACCGATTATTTTGATGGGTATGTGGCAAGACGTTTCGGGCTGGTTTCCAGTCTCG
>JAHECJ010000414.1 GCA_024641805.1 Desulfococcus sp. | reverse complement strand
GGCACGAAGAATCGCACCGGGGCTTTTTATTTTAAAAATCTTCAGACTGTTTCAAATAACTACAGTCCCTCAATCGCTTCCGTCAGTTCCGGAATAAATTCAAGGATGTTTGCTTCAATACCGATATCTGCCACCTGGAAGATAGGGGCTTTCGGGTTCTTGTTTACCGCAACGATAAACGGATTCCCTTTGATTCCGCCCAGATGCTGGAAGGACCCGCTGATTCCCATTGCCATATAGACTTTGGGCTTGACGGTCTGGCCGGAAGTACCCACCTGACGGGATTTCTCCAGCCACTTGGCGTCAACAATCGGCCGTGAGCATGAAACGTCTGCTCCCATGGCTTTTGCCAGGTCGAATACCATTTCAATGTTTTCCTGATCTTCGATACCACGGCCCACGGATACCAGAACTTCCGACTTGGTGATATCCACATCGCCGGCTTCGGCTTCTACGACTTCAATAAATTTGCGTTTTGCGCTTAAATCACCGGCATCACCGGATTTGTCCACAACCGCACCGCCAAATTTGGTGTCATCCGCCTGGAAAACGCCCGGACGAATGTTGAGTACTGCGCCACCGGAAATGTCACAGGTCACATGTGTACTGACCTGACCGGAAAATTCCTGTCGAACGATTTTCAGTTTTCCGCCATCCACGCCTTCAATACCGACGATGTCAGCGGCAAATGCGGAATCCATCTTAATGGAAAGACCGGGCCCCAGGTCCATGCCGAATGTATCATGTGCCAGGAGCACAATACTGTCCGCCGGCAGGATATTGACAAGTGCTTTACGAACCACTTCCGCATTCGGATATGCCAGTGCGGCATTATCAATTTTCCATACCGCATTATAAATAGCCGCCATTTCATTGCAGACCTTATCGAGTTCCGCGCCGGAACCGGTGACAACGGCGGTTACCGAAGCACCCGGAGCAATTTTCTTTGCTGCAACGATCAGTTCCAAGGCGGAATCATCGGCAACACCCTGAGCATGTTTGATATATGCAAATACTTCGCCCATTATTTTAACCCTCCCTTGGCTTTTAAGTATTCAATGAGTTTTCCTATAATTTCCTCTGTGCTGCCGGTCAGCATTTCAGCACCTTCACCGGTATCCGGCACAAAGTAATCAACCCGTTTCACTTTCGCGGCACCGGCACCGATGGCACCTGCATCCACGCCAAGATCCGCTGCGCTCAGCTCGGGAATTTCAACCGATGCGACTTTTCGAATACCACGGATACCAACGTATCGGGGTTCATTAATACCAGTCTGAATGGACAGAACACACGGAAGCGCGATTTCATTCATTTCCTGGTTGCCGCCTTCGATTTCACGACCGACCTTTAATGTACCGTCACCGACTTCAATCAGGTTCACCAGAGACGCATAGGGGTAGTCCAGCATAGCTGCCAGCATACCGCCGACCTGAGCCGCGCCTTCGTCTGCCTGCGCACCGGTCAGAATCAGGTCATAATTGCCTTTTTCCACTGCGCCCTTTAAAATCGTTGCAATGCCCTTGCCATCGGATCCTTCAAACGCATCGTCGGTCAGTAAAAGACCGTTGTTTGCGCCCATGGCCATTTCCCGCCTTAGCACTTCTTCAGATTCATCATCACCGACCGTCACAACCGTTACCGATCCGCCGACTTTGTCCACGATCTGAATTGCTTCTTCAACCGCATAGTTGTCCCATTCGTTTACCGAGTAAACCAGATCGTCTCTTTCGATGTCGTTGCCATCGCTGTTAATTACGATCTCGTTTTCCGAGGTATCTGGAACACGCTTAACACATACCAAAATCTCCATATCGTCCTCCACCCTATCTGTTATTATAAAAATTTACAGACGTTTATTCGCCCATCCAATTAGTGACTAAATTTTACGACTTCCCAATAACGGGAAGTTTAGTTGTCAATATGCGCGGCAACCAGCTCGCCCAGATCAATCGCTTCCATTTTTCCTTCCAGGCCGGCCACCTTGATGGCATCTTCCATGTTCACCAGACAGAAAGGACAGGCGGTAACGATTACATTTGCCCCGGCTTTCTGTGCCATCTTCACCCGGAGAACCCCCATTCTTTCTTCTTCTTCCGGTTCATAGAAAAGCATGAGCCCGCCGCCGCTGCAGCAGAAGGAGCGATCGCGGCTCTTCAACATTTCGACACGTTTAATCCCCGGAATCGCGTCGATAGCATTTCTGGGATCATCGTATAAGCCGTTATGACGCCCAAGATAGCAGGGATCATGGTAGGTATAGACCTTGCCCTGTTCTTCCTCGGTGACGCCTTTGAGCTTGAGAGTGCCGGATGAAACGCTTTTGGTGATTACCTGGCTGATATGTTCCACCGGCGGCATATTCGTATATTCATTTTTCAATGCATTGTAGGCATGGGGATCTGCGGTCACAATCTTTTTGACACCTGAATTTAAAATCGCATCCGTGTTCTGATTTTTCAGGTCCTGGAACAGCATTTCCTCGCCAAAGCGTTTAACTTCGTTCCCGCTGTCTTTTTCATCCTTGCCCAGAATACCGAAATCAACCCCGGCGGCGCATAGAATTTTGGAAGTCGCACGGGCCACTTCCTGCATCCGTTCATCAAAGGACGTCACGCTGTCAACAAAGTACAGGGTATCAGCTGTTTCCCCATTTTCAAAAAGCTTGACCTGGCAACCTTCGAGATCCTTGGTCCATTCCGACCTTTTCTTTTCCATCTTTCCATATGGATTGCCGCGTTTTTCAAGAGAAGACAAAGGCTTCTGCAGGGTCTGAGGCACATTCCCTTCGTCAACCATTCCCCGTCGCAAATCAACAATCTTATTGATGTATTCGATCCCAATGGGGCATTCCTGTTCGCACGCGCCGCAGGTGGTACAGGACCAGATTTCATCTTCAGAATAGATGCCGCCCTCCCCGATCAGAGGTTCCTGGGCAACAAATTCCCCCATGAGCGGAAAATGCGAAAACGCATAATCTCTTGCTTTGATGGATATAAATCTCGGTGAGAGGGGTCTTTTCACCCTGTTTGCCGGGCACTGATCCGAGCAACGGCCACAATCCGCGCAGGTGTAAAAATCAAGAACATCTTTCCATGTAAAATCTGAAAACTTTTTGACGCCAAATGATTCAATGTTATCCAGTTCTTCATCACTGACGCCATATCGGACCGGCCGGACATTTCCGCGGTCAAGACGCATAAAGAAAACATTAAACAATGATGTAATAACATGAAAATGTTTGCCCATAGGCAGAAAACAGAGAAAAAAGAAAAAGGTCAAATCATGAACGTAATAAGAAAGAATATGAAGGCTCTGGAGTTTTTCCGGTGTGGCATCTAAAAGGATATTTTTGAAGAGCCATGCCAAGGTACCCGGTGCCAGAAATGTTGCATGAAGACCTTTCTGGACTTCGGCTGCAACCAGACATGCTTCAAAAAGACTTTCCGAAACCATCAGAGTAGCAATAACCAGACAAACAAAAACAGCCTCACTGGTATGATCATGACCATATGATTTCGGGTAAATATATCTGTCCGGACGGAAAAT
>JAHECJ010000012.1 GCA_024641805.1 Desulfococcus sp. | reverse complement strand
CCTGAAATCATTTGATAATGCAACTTATCAGAAATTGAACGGCGGACTGCTGGAGCCCGTGTTAAATACGTTTAAAACCCTTCATGAACGTGGCGTACACTTTGAAATGACAACCCTTGTCGTTCCCGGCTATGTGGATGACCCGAAAATGATGAAAAAGATGTGCGGGTGGATCGTGAAAAACCTGGGGGTTGATCATCCATTGCATTTGCTGCGTTTTTTCCCGCAATATAAACTCGACCGCCTCCCTCCCACCCCGGTTTCGGTCCTGACGGATTTCAGAAAAATTGCCATGAATGAAGGAATCCGCTATGTCTACGTGGGAAATGTGCCAAACCACGAGGGGAATAATACCTATTGCCATCAATGCGGGAAACTGCTGATCGAACGAAAAGGGTATCTTATCCCGAAGAATTTTATTGAAAACAGCCACTGCAAATTCTGTAAAACGACAATTCCTGGAAAGTGGATTTAGTTAAATATTCAATATGTTTTTCGTAATTAACCAAACCAATACTTTAGGTTTCATTAAATCATTAGTGAAATATGCCGTTCACTTCATTCTGCTGACCGGTCTGTTGGCGGGAATAAACGGGTGTGCGCATAAAATTGTCAGGCAAATGGAAACCACCGCCTATTGCGGATGCGGCGAATGCTGCTGCTGGGAGCGGGGCAGCTGGAAATACCTGAAACTGGATTTCTGGAATAAATACATCAGTAAGGGCAAAAATGCCGGATGCGATTATTCCGGATTGACTTCCAGCGGCACCAAACCGCATGAGCCAAATCCCGGACTCTTTTCCTTTAACAGCATCAGTCATCCCTGGATGATTCCGTTTCGGATATTATTCCCCTGGCTCTGGTTTTCCCGTGACGGCACGATTGCGGCAGATACCCGTTACTATGACTTCGGAACAAGAATGTATGTCCCGGGTTACGGGTATGGCGTTGTCGAAGATCGCGGCAGTGCCATCCAAGGACCGACACGCCTGGATTTATATTATAACTCGCATTCTGATGCACTGGATTGGGGAAGGCAGTATCTTCAGGTGACAATCTATCCCTAAATTTCGATTATTTTACCGGTGATTCGGAATAATCTGGCCTTTTTTCTGATAAAATATTTCCCCATGAATATGAAGTGCTTCAATATTGTTTTCCGCAATCATCGATTCAACGTATTTTATGATTTCATTTTGACGACAGCCAAGACCGGATGAAATATCTTCCAGTGTGCAGGGTCGGCGGTCGAGCATGCTTAATATTTTATCACGGATATCCGCCGGGACAGATTCGTTTTTTGATTTTTTTTTAAACGGAGCAATCACTTCCGCCTTTGGCCCGAGCAATGCGCACAAATATGCCAGTTTTTCCTCGGGTACGCTGTAAACATAAGATTCAGCAGTCGGACGAACCGCGGTATTCAAATGGATCTTGTCGGGACTCATCCGGTCAATCCACTGTTTAAATTTTCTGATCATGGATTCATCTGCATTAATGCCTTCGGCTATAAATATTTCAAGCCATATTTCGCCGGCATACACTTTTCGAAAAGCGATCAGCCCATCGACCATCTTTTCGAAAGAAACGTCCGGGTGCGGCCGGTTGATCTTGAAAAAAACATTTTCATCACAGGCATCCAAAGATGGAAGGACAACGTCGGCACCGCAAATATCGGTTCTGACATCTTCGTTCATCAACAGGGACCCGTTGGTGAGAACTGCCACCGGCACATCGGTAAATGATTTTATCCCTTTGATGATATCCGAAATCTCGCTGTTCAACGTCGGTTCGCCGGAACCGGCCAGTGTGATGAAGTCAGGATGAATATCTTCCTGCAAACGGCTGTAAAGTTGCGATAGAATCTGTTCAGCGGGAATATACGGCTTTCGTTCAATGGTGGTTTGCTGTGTTTTGCCGATCTGACAATAGATGCAATTGTATGAACAGATTTTAAAAGGAACCAGATCAACGCCCAGAGAAAAACCGAGACGCCGGGATGGCACCGGTCCATAGATTAAGTTATCCGTCATTTAAGAACTTTCAAATAGTTACAAATAAGTTAACAGAAAAGTTTTTGTAAATATTGCCGGACGATCCTTCCCGCCATTAATAGGAATTACCCCCGAATATGGGGGGTTGATTCAAATAAAAAATCCGCAACGTATTTCTTGCAACCTTTTCACCGTGCTGGTAAATGTTGTTTTGTTTTAAAAAGAATATGATTGACAACACTGTATTAAACAAGAATTTTTTAGCAAGGAGCAATTAATCATGCCGGATGATGTTTTTGAACCAGAAAACAATGAGGAAGAAAATTTTGCCGATCTTTTCGAATCCTATATGACGGAGCAGCGCGACATTCAAGTCGGCGATAAAATCAAAGGCGAGATTATTGCGGTTGGAGATAAAAATATCTTTATCAATACCGGCACCAAAACAGACGGTGTTGTTGAAATAAGCGAATTGCTCGATAAGAACAATGAATTGAGCTGTAAAAAGGGCGATGTGCTGGAACTTTATGTTGTTTCCATTGCTGATGGTGAAATTCGTCTCTCGAAATCCATATCCGGTGCCGGCGGCGATCGGCTGCTTCAGGATGCTTTTAAAAATAAAATCCCGGTTGAAGGCAAGGTGATCGAAAAATGCAAGGGCGGATTTCGGGTCAGCCTGATGAAAAAAATCGCTTTCTGTCCCATCAGCCAGATGGACACCCGATATGTTGAAAATCAGGACGAATATGTGGGAGCCAGTTTCGATTTTTTAATTACAAAATTCGAAGAGCGGGGCAAAAATATTGTTGTTTCAAGGCGTGATTTATTAAAACGGGAACAGGAAGCCGCCAAAAAAGAATTTTTCACCCGTGCCAAAACCGGCGATATTGTGGACGGAACAGTGAGCACCATTATGCCCTACGGTGTATTTGTCCAGATTTTCCCTGGTGTTGAAGCATTAATTCATATCTCGGAACTCGGGTGGTCTCGGGTAGGACACCCGGATGAAATTATAAAAATTAATGACCCGATAAAAGCTAAAATACTGGATATTAATTCGGAGACATTCAAGATATCACTGTCAGCCAAGCAGGTCACTGCGGATCCCTGGGAAACCGTTCATCAGAATTTTAAAAACGGGGATAAGGCAACCGGCAGGGTCACCCGATGTGCCGATTTCGGGGCTTTTGTTGAAATTGCACCGGGAATAGAAGGATTGGTGCACATCAGTGAAATGAGTTATCTGAAACGCGTCATGCGCGCAGAGGATGTTGTTTCCCCGAGAGATGTCGTGGCCGTCACAATAAAGGAAGTTGATCCCGTCAACAAGAGAATTTCCCTGAGCATGAAAGACGCGGAAGGCGATCCGTGGATCAATATCAGTCAAAAATATTTGGTTGGAAAAATTTATACCGGAAGAATCGAAAAAAAAGAATCATTTGGCTATTTTATAAATCTGGAATCCGGTATTGTCGGCCTGCTGCCCAAATCAAAAATTAACAGCGCCCCGAATGCATCGGAAATCGAAAAATTAAAAATTGATGATCCGATAGCTGTTAAAGTGGAAGAAGTCCATGCGGATCAGCGAAAAATAACCCTTGGGATTGAAGGCGATACTGATGAATGGAAAAAATTTACCCCCAAAACGGAACCGTCATCAACGGGCTCCCTGGGAGATCTCGGGAAAAAACTCCAGTCTGCATTGAAAGCAAAAGATACGAAATAATCCGCTAAAAACTCAGCAATCGCTGATTGGATAGAAAACTGAAAAAGATTACGCCTTAAAACGATTGCCAGACAGATGAAGCAAAAATGCCGGAGCGATAAAAGCTTATCCCTCCGGCATTCATATAGAATGAACCAATTGTTCGTACCTGAAATGACCGATTCGCTATCGTTTGATAAATATTCCCCCGACAATCAGTAAAAAGGCGCCAACGATTACCAGCAAGAGCCACAACGGCATGTTCACTAAATAATCAGCGCCTTCCCTGAGCTTTCCCCATGGAATACTGTCTATCCAGTCGAAATTCTGTTCATCAAGAAGGCTGTAAAGCGTCTGATGCGCATCAACCGCAGTTTGTTTGTTGTAGCTGTTCAAATTGCCGGATTTGCCCATAAAACCGGAAAGTTCGTGAAAGCTGTAAAGACAGATCCCGCCGATTAGGGATGACATTCCCGCAACATTAATTTTTTTCATGCAATTCTCCCTATTTTTCGAGAATTAGAAGAACAGTCCATGGATTTAAAAAAATTGTTTCCGGGCTAATATACAACATTTTTTTTAAAAATGAATCAAGAAAATTCTGCTTTAAGGAATTCACGATTCAGTCGGGCAATATTTGAAATCGATATCCCCTTGGGGCATTCTGCTTCACATTCGGTTTCGTTGGAACAGTTCCCAAAACCGCATTGATCCATCATTCTGACCATTGTCCGTGCCCGCCTGGCCGCTTCCGGCCGCCCCTGGGGCAGGAGTGCAAATTGAGAGACCTTGGCGCTGACAAACAGCATTGCCGAAGCATTGGGACAGGCAGCCACACACGCCCCACATCCAATACAGGCGGCGGCATTAAATGCGGCTTCAGCAATTTCCTTGCTGATCGGCAGGGCATTGGCATCCGGCGCACCGCCAGCATTGACGGAAATAAATCCGCCGGCCTGAATAATATTGTCCAAGGCGCTTCGGTCAACCACAAGATCTTTTATCAGCGGAAATGCTCGGGCCCGCCAGGGTTCAATGACTATAATATCACCGTCGGAGAAATGCCGCATATGAAGCTGGCATAAGGTCGTCTCTTTTTCATGACCATGGGGCCGGCCATTGACAACCGCTCCGCACATTCCGCAAATACCTTCCCGGCAGTCGTGATCAAAAGCGATGGTCTCCTTTTTGTTTTTGGTCAACTCTTCATTGACCACATCCAGCATTTCGAGAAATGACATATCAACAGAAATATTTTTTGCGGAATAGGTCTCCAGCCGTCCTTTTTTTTCACCGCGATTCTGGCGCCATACCTTTAATGTCAAATTAATGGTTTTTGAAATCATTTGTAACTCCTCTGAGACAATTCAACATTTTCAAATGTCAGAGATTCTTTATGAAAATTCGGCACCTGGTCATCCCCGTTATATTCCCAGCAGGCGACATGACAAAAATTCTGATCATCTCTTCTGGCTTCGTTCTCTTCGGTTTGAAACGCGGTATTAAAATGACACCCACATGACTCTTTTCTGGCCAGAGCATCGAGAATCATCAGTTCGCCGAATTCCAGAAAGTCAGCAACCCGTCCGGCTTTTTCCAAACTTTGATTTAAATCCTTGCCGGTTCCAGGCACATAGACATCTTTCCAGAATTCATGCCTCAAATTACTGACCATTTCGCGGGCCTTGAGAAGTCCTTCTTCGTTTCGCGACATGCCGCAATACTCCCAGAGGATCAAACCCAGCTCACGGTGAAATTCCGTGACTGTCCGCCTTCCGTTGACGGAGAGAAGCTTATCGATTCTCTGTTGGACATTTTGAATACCCTGTTTAAATTCTTTACTGTCGGGCACATTGATTTCTGAAAACGACGTTTGTGCAAGATATCCGCCAATCGTATATGGTATGACAAAGTATCCATCGGCAAGGCCCTGCATCAAAGCACTGGCACCCAGTCGATTGGCGCCGTGATCTGAGAAGTTGGCCTCTCCCAGAACAAACAGACCAGGGATCGTACTCATGAGATTGTAATCCACCCACAGTCCGCCCATGGTGTAATGAACGGCTGGATAAATCATCATTGGGGTTTTATAGGGATTATCGCCGGTGATTTTTTCATACATCTGAAAAAGATTGCCGTATTTACCGGCAATCGCGTTTTCGCCGTCACGTTTGATGGCATCCGCAAAATCGAGATACACAGCCAGTCCGGTTTCACCTACCCCTTTCTCCAGATCACACTGCTCTTTGGCGTTACGTGACGCCACGTCCCGCGGAACAAGGTTGCCGAAGCTGGGATATTTATTCTCCAGGTAATAATCTCTTTCCGATTCAGGGATATCTCCGGGCCGGCGTTTGTCCCTGGGCTTTTTGGGGACCCATACCCGACCGTCATTTCGAAGGCTCTCGCTCATTAATGTCAGTTTTGACTGAAAGGTTCCGTGAACCGGGATGCATGTGGGATGTATTTGAGTATAACAGGGATTGGCAAAATATGCGCCCTTCTTATAGGCCCGAAAAGCGGCGGTGACGTTGGAGGCCATGGCATTGGTGGAAAGATTAAACACATTGCCGTAACCCCCGGTTGCCAGAACAACGGCGTGGGCCGTATAGGTTTCCAGTTCACCGGTAATTAGGTTTCGAACCACGATTCCCCTGGCCTTGCCGTCAACGACTACCAGGTCCATCATTTCCCGACGAGGGAACAGCTTAACCATTCCGGTTGAGACCTGCCGCATCAGCGAGCTGTAAGCGCCGAGCAGCAATTGCTGACCGGTCTGGCCCTTGGCGTAAAAAGTCCTGGAAACCTGAGCCCCGCCAAACGACCGATTATCCAAAAAACCCCCGTAATCCCGGGCAAAAGGAATTCCCTGGGCAACACAATGATCGATAATATTGCAGCTCAGCTGGGCCAGTCGATAGACATTGGCTTCCCTGGCTCTGAAATCACCACCTTTAATGGTATCGTAAAACAGACGCCAGACACTGTCACCGTCGTTGGAATAATTCTTGGCCGCATTAATACCGCCCTGGGCCGCAATGCTGTGGGCTCTTCTCGGGCTGTCCTGAATACAGAAATTTTTAACATGATACCCAAGTTCCGCAAAGGTGGCTGCTGCAGATGCACCGGCAAGACCGGTCCCGACCACAATGATTTCAAACTTTTTTTTATTCGCGGGATTGACCAGTTTCAGGTTAAATCGATGCCGGTCCCATTTTTCGGCCAACGAGCCTGCGGGAACTTTTGCATCTAATTTAGTATGCATTTTCACATCCGGGTTCATAACCATTCCTTCATTACATAATAAAACTGACATAGACAGGGATAAAACCGAATCCAACGGCCACCAGCAGGCTGAAGATGAACCCTATCCCTTTGATGGCAGGCATGTACTTGGGATGATTGGCGCCAAGTGTCTGGAATAAGCTCCAGAATCCATGACTGACGTGGATTGCGACAATGATTACAGCGGCGATATAGAAGAAAATATACGGCACCATATGAAATGTCGCATCGATCGCCTGAAATACGGTCTGACGGGAATGATCAATAAAATGGAAGTTTGATAAATGAATGGCCACAAAAATGATAATCAACACCCCAGTATACGGCATGGTAGCGGAACCGATGGTGCGTCCACCGCCTCTTTTGTCGACGGTGTATCGAATCGGCCGGGCCTGCAAATTTTGCAGAAAGAGAAATAAACCGGTGGATACATGGATGGCGGCAAAGGTCAGCAGCCCAATCTCCGCAACATGAATCAGCGGACCCAGGGCATGGAGGTGATCAACATAGGACAAGAACAGATCTTTTCCGCCATAAAGGGTTAAATTGCCGAGTAAATGGATGACAAGGAAAATCGAAAAGAACAGTCCGGTAAGCGCCATGAGCAGCTTTTTACCGATCGAAGTCCGTAGCATGTTTAAAAACCAATTCATAACCAGTTCTCCAGATGACACATCAAAAAAAATTTATCGTCATCAGCATAGCCGCCGAAAGAATGACTCAGCGATGATTCGAACGCAAATTTTATGAAGGGAAAATTTCAGCGCACATTTCTCCCATGTGCCCGAGATTTTCACAGACATGCACACCGGCTTTTTTTAACGCTTCGATTTTGGCATGCGCAGTACCGCTTCCGCCGCTGATGATTGCCCCGGCATGTCCCATCCGCCTTCCTGGCGGGGCGGTAATTCCGGCAATAAAACCGACAACCGGTTTACTGACGTTTGATCTGATAAATTCCGCTGCGTCTTCTTCCGCGTTTCCGCCGATTTCACCGACCATTACGATCCCCTTTGTTTCAGGATCATTTTCAAACGCGGACAGGCAGTCGATAAAATTGGTGCCGTTAACCGGATCACCGCCAATGCCGATGCAGGTCGTCTGTCCGATTCCCTGGCCGGTAAGCTGGAAGACCACCTCATAAGTCAATGTTCCGGACCGGGATACCACGCCGATGGGGCCACCGGGTTTATGTATCTGCGCCGGCATAATTCCGATCTTCGTTTGTCCGGGTGTGATGATGCCTGGGCAGTTGGGACCGATCAGACGGGAACCGGACCGGTTCAGCATCTGTTTGACCCGCATCATATCAAGCACCGGAATTCCTTCGGTAATGGCTACAATCAGTTCAATGCCGGCATCCACGGATTCCATGATCGCGTCCGCCGCAAAAGGAGGGGGGACAAAAATCATGCTGCAGTTGGCCCGGGTTTCTTCCGCCGCTTCCTGGACCCCATTGAAAATCGGAATACCATCCATATCCAGTCCGCCCTTTCCGGGCGTCACACCGGCCACCACCCGGGTGCCATAATCCGCACACTGGCGGGTATGAAACTGGCCTTCCCTGCCGGTGATTCCCTGGACAAGAAGGCGCGTATCGGAATTAACGAAAATACTCATACGTATTACACTTCCTTATAGCCTGATATATTTTGATGATAGTATTGATGGCTTCGTAAAAAGTCCAACTTCTGCGTTGCGCTGCATCCTTCGCTTCTTCATGGTACGTTAAGTACAAATCATCTCTCAGGATTTGCACGCCTTGAATTTGGAACTTTTTTCTTTACCATCTAAATCTGACTTTTTACCGTTTCATCAGTATTAAGAAGCGACAATTTTTGCCACAATTTCACCGGCGGATTTCATGTCCTTGGCCGTAAAAAGTTCCAGACCGGACTCCGCAAGAATGCGCCGCCCCTCTTCCACATTGGTCCCTTCCATCCTGACAACAAGCGGTACGGTTATCTGTGTATTTCGTGCGGCTTCAACAACCCCTTTTGCCAGAACATCACAACGTAATATACCGCCGAAAATATTAATCAAAACAGCTTTGACCTTGTCGTCGCTCAGGATGATTTTAAAGCCGTTCTCAACCATCTCCGTCGTGGCGCCGCCCCCGACATCCAGAAAATTGGCAGGTTCCGCGCCGGCAAGCTTGATGGTATCCATCACGGCCATGGCAAGCCCGGCACCGTTGACCATATTCCCGACGGTTCCGTCGAGATTAATATAATTTAAATTAAATTTTGATGCTTCCACATCCAGGGGGTCTTCTTCGTCCAAGTCCCTGAAATCCATAAGATCTTTATGCCGGAACAGTGCATTATCATCAAAATCCATTTTGGCATCCAGCGCCAGCACCCTATTTTCAGCGGTAATAACCAGTGGATTAATCTCTACCAGGGAACAGTCATTTTCAATGAATAACTGATAAAGACGGGTCAGCATTTGAGAAAATTCCTTGATCACGGCAGACGGAAGGTTTAAGCCAAAAGAAACTTTCCGGCAGTGAAACGGCTGAATACCGGTCAATGGATTAATATGCACTTTTATAATTTTTTCCGGAGTAGTGGCAGCCACTTCTTCGATATCCATTCCGCCTGCCTCGCTTGCAATTACAAGGATACAGGCGGTTTCCCTGTCAGGAATAAGACTTAAATACAGTTCCTTATTAATATCAACGCCTTCTTCCACAAGAACCTGTTTAACGGTTTTTCCTTCGGGTCCGGTCTGATGTGTCACCAGGTTCATCCCGATAATTGCATTCGTATGCTGAAATACTTCATCCATAGAATGCGCAAGTCGAACCCCGCCGCCCTTTCCACGCCCGCCGGCATGAATCTGTGCTTTCACGACCACCGGGAAATGTCCGATGTCCGAGGCAATCTGTTGTGCCGTTTCAGAATCGAGCGCCAGGCCGCCCTTAGGCGTCGGAACCTGATATTTTCTGAAAATTGTTTTGGCCTGGAATTCATGAATTTTCATATGGTTTTTCTCCCGACTGTAAAAACAAACCCTTAACCGATGATACAGAGCACGTCATTTTTGGAAACCGAATCACCGCTCTTGTAATTGATCGCTTTGATCGTTCCGCTGACCGGCGCAGGAAGGGCATTTTCCATCTTCATGGCTTCAAGAATAACAACCGGTTCACCCTTTTCGACAGAATCACCCACTTGTTTTGAATAACTGACGATCATTCCGGGCATGGGAGCTTTTAAAGGAGTACCATCCGGTGCGGAAACAGCCGGTTTGGATGCGGGCGCCTTTGCCGAAGGCGCGGGTTTCGGTGCCGGCGGTTTTGGTGCAGCAGCAGGAGCCGGCTGTGGTGCCGGGGCGGCAGCAAGGCGAGGCGCTGAAAACGCTTGTGGCTGAGGCGGAATTGCAGCTGCCGGGTGAGGCACAGCCGGGTGCGCATAACTGATAAACGGCTGACCGCCCGGCTCATCCACGCTGACTTCAAAATATTCATCTTCAATGAATACATTAAATGTCCGGGAATGTTCGCCTTTGGGAGGTGCTTCTTTAGAGGATTTTTCAACCAGCTTGCCGGCTTTGGCCTTGGCGATAATTTCATCCTCTTTTTTCACATCTTCCAATGTCCGGGGCTTCAGAGAATCCGGCGGTGTTTCCTTTCCGTATTTGTACATCAAAAATTTTTTACCGGTCACCGGGTACAATGTATATAAAATAATGTCTTCAAGGTCGGAAGTCAGACCTTTAAGTTCTTTTCTGGCTTTTTCCAGTTCAGGTTCAAGAACCTCTCCCGGTCTGCAGGTAATCGGCTTTGAGCCGCGCTCATAGCCTTTCAGGGCTTTTTTCTGAAGTTTCGAATTAATGGGAACTGCCGTTTTTCCGTATAACCCGTAGCACAGATCCTTGACCTGGGCCGTGATCATTTTATATTCTTCATCGTCATCGTCAAACAATACGTTATTGACCGTTTGTGTTCCCACGATCTGACTGGTCGGAGTCACAAGGGGAATCTGACCGAGGTCTTTTCTCACCCGGGGCAGTTCGGCATATACTTCATTGATCCGGTCCAGGGCATCCATTTCACGCAGCTGATTCACCAGGTTGGAAAGCATTCCACCGGGAGTCTGGTGAAGCAGAACATTAATATCGATAATCGAAACCTTAGAGTCATCCAAAAGATGCTTGTATTTGGGGAGAACTTCTTTTTCCAGCACCGCATTAATGTCGGCCAGTTTCTTGATATCAAAACCGGTATCCCGGTTGGTACCGATCAATGACATCACCAGCGGTTCGACTGCGGGATGCGATGTCCGATATGCGTAACTGGTCATACAGGTATCAATGATATCGACTCCGGCTTCAACGGCTTTCAGATGGGTCATGGGAGCCATGCCGGAGGTAAAGTGACTGTGCAGATGAATAGGAATATTCGTTGATTCCTTCAAGGCTTTAATAAGCTCAAACGCATCATAGGGGGCCATTAATCCTGCCATGTCCTTGATGCAGATACTGTCCGCCTGCATTTTTTCAAGGTCTTTGGCTTTGTTCAGATAGTAATCCAGATTATAGACTTCTCCACCCATGCGGGGCTCGGTCAATGAATAACAGATGCATCCCTGAAAATGTTTACCGCAGTCTTTGATCGCAGCAACCACTGTTTCAAAATTCCGAAAATCGTTGAGCGCATCAAAGGTCCTGAATATATCCATTCCGTTTTCCGCTGCTTTTTCCACAAACGCCCGGGCGACATCATCTGCATAATTGCGGTATCCGACAATATTTTGTCCTCGCAGCAGCATGGAAAAAGGCGTTTTCTTAAAGTAACGTTTTAAGGTGCGAAGCCGCTGCCACGGGTCTTCATTCAAAAACCGATGCATTGTATCAAAGGTTGCGCCTCCCCAAACTTCCACACCCCAGAAACCGATCTCATCCATCATTTCGGCGACCGGAATCATGTCTTCCGTCCGGCCTCTCGTGGCAAATAGCGACTGGTGGCCGTCCCGGAGCGTCAGATCCTGTATTTTTAAAGGATTTTGGGCTTTTGGACGGTTATCGTAATTATCAATGGACTGCATCTTCACTTTAAAATGGTCACTCATTGGAATCTCCTCATTAATATCGTGTGGCCTATAAATAGATTTTGAACGTCTGGCACGTTACAAATTTTTAAATTGAATATTTTTTCCGAAGAATAGAAAACAGACATCCGTTAATGATCAGAATTTTTGTTTTGATCCGTGAAATGCTTTCATTTGCATCATTGACCGCATCTGCATCTGCTGCTGACGGCCGCTGATGCCCCATAAATTCAAGACCAGCGGTGCTGGCTCTTTCGTTTCCGAAACGCCGAACCGTAAGTCAGACATACGAGATTGCGAAAACGCCATTGCCTCCCCTTCTGATTTAATATAATTGGCAACTGCTGCAATCGCGGCAATTTTCTTTTTTTTATCCGTCATACCATCCTCACGTTATCTTTTCTGGAAAATGATGGGAGTCATTCGAAAAATCAATTTTATGCCGGAATGTTACCATGTTTTTTCGGCGGGAGTGTCTGCCGTTTATTGTACATGATTTCCAGTGCTTCAATTAACCGTATCCGCGTTTCGCTGGGAACAATCACATCATCAATGTATCCTCTGCCGGCGGCACAGTAAGGATTGGAAAACAGCTTGCGGTATTCATCGATTTTTTCCTGCCGTTTGGCCGTCGGATCTTCGGCGTCGGTGATCTCTTTGCGATGAATAATATTTGCCGCACCATCTGCACCCATGACCGCAATCTCGGCGCTCGGCCAGGCAAATGCGAAATCCGCCCCCAGATGTTTCGAGGACATGGCAATATACGCACCGCCATAATCTTTACGGATAATGACCAGCAGCTTGGGAACGGTTGCTTCGGAATAACACCATAACAATTTGGCGCCGTGCCGGATAATCCCCCCCCATTCCTGATGACTGCCCGGCATGTAGCCCGGAACATCGGAGAGGGTAAGTAACGGGATATTGAAAGCATCACAAAATCGGATGAAACGTGTGGCCTTATCGGATGCGTCGATATCGAGGCATCCCGCCATTACTTTGGGCTGGTTGGCGATAATGCCGATGCTTTTTCCGTTTAAACGGGCAAAACAGACGATAATATTCTGTGCGAAATGTTCATGGGGTTCAAAGAAGTCGCCATCATCAACAATATTGCGGATCACATCCTTCATGTCATAGGACTGGTTCGAGTCATCGGGAATTAATGTATCCAGTGCCGAGGCAATTCGTTTGGGATCATCAACGGTGGGGTGAATCGGCGGATCTTCCATATTATTGGATGGCAGAAAAGAAAGCAGGCGTTTGATATTATTAATTGCATCCTCATCGGATTCGCAGGCAAAATGTGCCACACCGCTT
>JAHECJ010000413.1 GCA_024641805.1 Desulfococcus sp. | reverse complement strand
AATCATTTCTATGAAATGCCGGAAAATACCATTCGAGAGCAAACCTTCTGCTGCGGAAGCGGCTCCGGCCTGAATACGGAAGAAATCATGGATTTACGGATGCGGGGCGGTTTGCCGAGAGCGAATGCGGTCAAGCATGTGCACGACAAATATGGCGTGAACCTGCTATCATGCGTCTGCGCCATTGACCGGGCTGCACTGCCGCCGCTGATGGATTACTGGGTGCCTGAAGTCGGGGTTACAGGCCTTCACGAGCTGGTCGGTAATGCGCTGGTAATGGACGGTGAAATCGAACGGACCACTGATCTTCGGTTTGAACCCCTGAATGAAGAGGAGGAGTAAACTGATGAATGATAAACCGAAAATCATCATCGGGCTGATCATCTTTTTTGCGGTGTTTACGTTCCCGTTCTGGTACAACCACGGCGCCGCATCATCAGCGCCGGAAGTGAAGTTGACGGAAAAGGCCAAAGCAGCCAAACAGTGTGTCCGGGATACCGAGTTCATGCGAAAGGAGCACATGCAGCTGCTGAACGACTGGCGGAATCGAACGGTCCGGGATGCCCAGCGCATTTATGAAATAGATGGTAAGGAATATATGGCAAGTCTTTCCAACACATGCATGGATTGTCATTCGAATAAAGCCGAGTTTTGTGACAAATGTCATGAATATGCATCGGTTAACCCATACTGCTGGGATTGTCATACATACCCGAAGGAGAAGAAGTGATGGAGAAAAACAGAAGAAGCTTCTTGAAATTCGCCGGGATATCCGTCCTGGGACTGGGATCTTTGTCCCTGCTGGATGGTCTGACATCAGACGGCGTGATCGCGTCTTCCGGCCAGACTTCGGCTGAAGCAACATTTAAAACGACAGCAAACGCCCTGACCGCTCAACGGTGGGGGATGGTCATTGATACCCGGAAAATAGACGGCGGAATCTGCAAAGATATGGAAGAAGCCTGTCATACGGCCCATAATGTTCCGGATCATGAAGAAAAAAGACACGAAATCAAATGGATATGGGAAACGGAATATAAACACGCCTTTCCGGAGAAAACCGATGAGTTTCTGACAGAGCGGTTAAAAGATCTTCCGATACCGGTTCTGTGCAATCATTGCCAGAATCCGCCCTGTGTTCAGGCATGCCCGACCCAGGCGACTTTTCAGCGGCCCGACGGCATCGTGATGATGGACTTTCACCGGTGCATCGGATGCCGGTTCTGCATGGCGGCCTGCCCGTTCGGTTCGCGAAGCTTTAACTTCCGGGATCCTCGGGCGGATAATGCCATTAAGCATGAAAATCCTGATTTCCCCACGCGGATGAAGGGCGTGGTTGAAAAATGCAATTTCTGTGCAGAACGGCTGGCGGTAGGGAAACAGCCTGCTTGCGTGGAAGCCTCGCAAGGCGCCCTGATATTCGGGGACCTTGGAGATCCAGAGTCAGAGGTCCGGCAGCTGTTGAAAGAAAACTATGCCATTCGGCGTAAACAAAACCTGGGTACAAACCCTTCGGTATATTATTTAGTATAAGGTAGGTGGTTATGCTAGAAAAGGCTTTAAAAGGAAGTAAGGCATATTGGATATGGGTGTTTGCACTGCTGGGAATCATCACGGTCGGGTTCAGTTTTTATTTGAAGCAGCTGGATTTTGGTCTGGGTATCACCGGGATGAGCCGGGATGTGACCTGGGGGTTTTACATTGCCCAGTTTACCTTTCTGGTCGGGGTCGCAGCATCGGCGGTAATGCTGGTCATTCCGTATTATCTGCATAATTACAAGGCCTTCGGAAGAATCACCATCATGGGTGAATTCCTGGCCATTGCTTCGGTAATTATGTGTATTCTGTTTATTATTGCCGACCTGGGGCAGCCCATGCGGCTGTTAAACGTATTGCTGTATCCCACCCCGCATTCCATGCTTTTCTGGGACATGATCGTGCTGAGCGGATATCTGATGATCAACCTGGTGGTAGGCTGGAATGTGCTGGATGCGGAACGGAATTCCGTTCCACCGGCCAAGTGGCTGAAACCGCTCATATATTTATCCGTCCCCTGGGCCATCAGTATCCATACGGTGACTGCGTATCTGTACTGCGGTCTGCCCGGCCGGGGGTTCTGGCTGACAGCCATTCTTGCCCCTCGATTCCTGGCTTCCGCGTTTGCCGGCGGTCCGGCGTTTTTGATTTTATTATGTCTTCTGGTTCGAAAGGTAACAAAATTCGATCCGGGCAAGGAGCAGATTCAGAGTCTGGCAAAAGTGGTGGTATACGGTTCCATTGCCAACATGTTCTTCTTTTTGTGCGAGGTCTTCGTAGCCATGTACAGCCAGATTCCGGAACATCTGGATCATCTGCAGTACCTGTTTTTCGGTCTCCATGGCCACGGTGTCCTGGTTCCCTGGATGTGGACCGCCATGACGCTGATTGTTTCTGGAATCATATTGCTGCTGATACCGGCCGCCCGGAAAAACGAAGCCGTTCTTGCGGTTGCCTGTATCTTCACCTTTATCGGCATCTGGATTGATAAAGGAATGGGGATGGTCGCCGGCGGATTTGTTCCCAACCCCCTGCATGAAGTTCATGAGTATTTTCCGACATTTCCGGAAGTCATGATTGCCGTTGCGGTTTACGGAACCGGATTTCTGGTTCTGACAATACTTTACAAAGTATTTGTCGGGGTCAAAACCGAGCTGGCTGCATAAGAAACAAAATCTTAGTGAGATCAGGGGGACATTCTTTCGGAATGTCCCCCTTTTTAATTAAATTAATAAAGGAGTCCGTGTCTGATGGATTCCGGCACAGTTTAAAAATGGTTTTCCTGTAAGTGTTATTTTTCGGTGGGGTTAAATTTTTATTGACAAAACAGGAAATAAAACTATAATTTTTTGGTTCATTAAAAGTTATATTACGTCGTAAATGGAGGAAGTAACATGTATGCTGTCATAGCAGCTGGCGGAAAGCAGTATAAAGTGGAAGAAGGTGACGTATTGCGGATTGAAAAGGTTGTCGGCAATGTCGGTGATACCTTTACATTTGACAAAGTATTGCTGGTCGCTGACGGTGAAGCGTTGACCATTGGAAAGCCGGTGGTTGAAAACGCGTCTGTCAATGCGCAAATTGTGGAACAGGATAAAAGCAAAAAAATACTTGTGTTTAAATACAAACGCCGCAAAGGATACCGCCGGACTCAGGGCCATCGTCAGCCCTACACGGCAATCAAAATCGGCAGTATTGTAACCGCTTAATTTTAAAATCTTAATCTTCTGAATTTGTAAAACCAGATTCAGATGACAGAGAAAAAAGCTCCATTTTCTTTTTATAAGCATTGGCTGGGCGCAAAAATCGTCAGGAATTAGACGTAGCGCGCTTCGCAATGACGAAGAATGCCGTGCAGCAAAGATTTGGACTTTTTGCAAAGTCATCCAATATATAAGGAGAGTAGACCCATGGCACATAAAAAAGCCGGTGGTAGTTCAAAGAACGGTCGGGACAGTAATGCGCAACGGCGCGGCATTAAAATATATGGCGGACAGACGGTCAAGGCCGGTAATAT
>JAHECJ010000412.1 GCA_024641805.1 Desulfococcus sp. | reverse complement strand
GTTCAACGGAATGGAACCGGTTAAAATACGGTTTTACCCGCTCAATGGAGTCCCCTTTGTACGTGCCTGTTTCCACAAACTCTTCGAACGGCAGATACCGGGCCAGAAATGCGACCAGATCCGTATCAATTGAAAAGCTGATTGCTCCCATGGACTGTTTACTCTCTTTTTTTTAATTCATTATCAAGTTGCTTAATAATTTCACCCCGCTTTTCCGCTTCTGCCGTCAGGTGATTAATTAGTTCAAGCCGTTCTTCACAAACCCGATGAAGCGCATCTATCTTTTCGGTTAACTGTTTTCGGGTGTTGCTTTCAGCAAGACTGATCTGGGCATCTTTTTTGACGGCCATTTCGAAAAGTTGTTTTTCGCTCAACATGACAACCTGTTGAAGTTCTTTAAAAGCGCCTTGATACAGCGCATCATTAATGAAGATCAGATTTCCCCACTGTTTTCCCAAAAAAACAGCCGGACCAAATGAAATTAATTCAATATCCTCCAACCGTTTTATAGCCAAATAGTGGTCATAGCCCAGCGATTTTTTCACTTCGTCAATCAACCCTGTGGGTTCCGCCGCCTGCCATCCGGCATAAAGCCCTTGCGTAAAAAATTCACAAATCAGGATCTCCGGCAAAATTCCAGCCATCCCCTGAATCACTTTCAGATCATTCCCCTCAGTATCCATTTTAAGAATCCCGATATCATTGTTTATGACCCCTTCATTTAACAGGCTTCCAAGACTTCTGCAACTCACCGGAATCTCTTTTTGATGATTTACCCGGGGATCTCCGGACAAATAATGCAGGGAGTGGTAATAGTCCATCGGTTCCCCATTCTCATCTACGGCGATATGAAAAGATGCCTCCCGATCATTTTTATCAATGGCAAAATCAAAAAAAGAAGAACCACTATGCTCTGTTAACCCAACGAGGTCCGGATGATGCTTCGGGCAGGGCTCAAAAAGTGTTCCCGTGAACCCAAACTCCATTAACCGCCTTGCAAAGGAGCCCTTTTCAGCACCCACATCGATAAACGTCTTATTTTTGATATAGGGCAATAAGATATTGAGAATTTTAAATTCAGATTCCTGGGCGTACAGATCCTCTTTGGCCCCGGGGCAGTCAGCGCTCATTTATATTTCCAATCATAACCCATATGCTATTTATTCCCATTGTCTGGCTTATGAAATTTATTAATTATATCAAGCCGTTCTTCGCAGATACCCTGTAATTTGTCAATCAATACTTTGCGTTCCTGACATATTCCCATTAACTCATTATTTGTATTTATCAGCTGTTTCACCTGAGTGATCAGCTCATCAACGGTCAAATCGATGCCGGGCAACGGGCTCGATTCCCAATCCGGAGATGATGCAGGCGTGTTATATTCTAGATCAGCCATCAACTGATGATGCAGTTTATTAAACAGGTAATCAGTTGATGTTGTCCACTCTTTTCCCGGTTTAAACCACCGGTTTTTTTCATTAAAAAAATTGGGTTCATAGGTTTGCAGCTCATGGACGGGATTCAGCCATTTATTTATTTTCCCTCGGTACCGGATAAAGTCTGCTGTGTCCGCCAGCTGTTCGTCGGTGATCTCTATGATGTCTTCAAACCGGACCAGAAAAGGTTTCACGTTGCGGTTGTTCCACTGATCATAATGGGTTGACCAGTCCCCGTAATGATCATTGCCGAGAATGATGCTCACCAGCGACTTGTCAATCCGGTTAAAAGACCGGTGAAATTTCCTGTAGCTCTGAATGGCTGCTCTTCCGTCCCGAACAATATAGATGACCGGCTGATCGTCAATCGGATGTTTATGAGTCTTCACCAGAAACAATTCAGGAGAAGCGGTGGCTTTTGGGTAAAATTCTTCCCAGGATTCCGGATATTCAACATGACCGATCAGGTCCGGATTGGACCGGAAATCGCTTTCATAGTCAACCGGTTCATCCGCATACGAATACAGACCGAAACAATGCCTGCAAATCGTCCGAAACAATGTATTGCCCGATCGGGGATATGAAGCGAGCCAAATAATCATTATTGCAACTGTATCCTATTTCACTACTAAATCAATTCCTTATCGGCACATGGAATTGGGAACCACACCGGCAACCCATTTATTAATTCGACCATCGCGGCCTGCAGGAAAAATTATCTGTTTGTCCGGCATTAATATCATACGCGCCTTGACATCGACAACCATTAACTGTAAGTATTTTTAACAAACAAGCGATAAATATTTCAAAAACGAATACCAATCAATTCCCGCTCAATGCAACAGAAAACATTTATCAGTAACTAAATTGACAACGGAAGGAGCATGACACCCATGCAAATCAAAACAGCCCGCAGATGTTTACCTTTTTTACTATGCCTCCTGCTGATGACGTTAATCAGCGCATGCCAGCTGCTTCATCTCACACCGCCCGAAGAAGCCATTAGGCTGAGAATCGACGAATTTATGAATGCGAAAATAACTAAGGACTGGGCAAAAGCCTATGCCTATTTTGATTCCGAATATCATGATATGGTTACACAAAAGCAGTTTGAAAGAAAAATGAGCAAATTTGATTTCAAGGCATTCACCATTGCTTCCATTGAAATGGATCCTTCCGGGGACAAAGCCACTGCCATCGTAAAAGCGGACCTCAACATGGAAGGATTTGATTTTAAAGAAAATCCGGAAACACAAATGTGGGTCAAGGAAAACTGGGGGTGGTATTTACATGTCCCTCCCAAGGATCCCAACAAAGTCCTAAATTAATATATACCAATAAATCAATATATTAATCCGAGATTGAATTCCAATTTTCACTTCAGACTGATTCTTTATCAAGCGTTCAAACGAGAATGCCGGCAAAGCCCCTGATGGGGCCTTCCCGGCATTTTCTTCTTTATGCTGGACCCGTTTCCGGCAAAAACCGGAAAGCCATGAACCGTAAATTTTACATATTGGCGCCTGTGAGCATCTCCACACTCATCTTTCCGCTTTTGATATTCCCAATCAGATAAAATCCGCCGATGGGCGCCTCGGAATCTTCTTCAAAGGTGATAAAAGAGATGTCAGGTGCCGAATTTCCAAATTTTGACCGGACCGTAAATATCTCTTTTTCCCCGGCGCCAATGGGTATGGACGTTGTCATTCCCTCCATGAGTTGGCCCCTGCCGTCATAAGGGAACACCGACACGCTCACCGGAAAATTATTGGGGTTGCAGATGCATATGCCGGTCCAGAAATGACCGCCCTGCCCGGCATAATGCGGAAGCACCAGCTTGCTCTTCAGCATGTCGCCATTTATCAGCGGAAAGCTCGCCTCGTCCTTGCCATACGGTGGTGAATATGTGTAGTACCCGACAATCGGATACTGCCCGTTGATTTCAAGCACGGAGCGGGCCAGTTCATCAGATCTGCCGTATTCGCCAGTCAGGTCCACCACCTGTTTTTCATGCGGGTCAAACTCCAGATCCTTGTCATCAGTATCATCACCGCCTGCCGCTTCAAAGTGAAGCTTCACCGGATTGATCTCATCATTTGGATTGATGAGGGTCA
>JAHECJ010000411.1 GCA_024641805.1 Desulfococcus sp. | reverse complement strand
CAAAGCTTTTATCAAATGGCAGACTATAATCTTATTATTGAATTGGGTAAGAGATTACAGAATTCCGAATAAATATAATGCCGAACCCATCACTGGTGCGGACCCAAAAACCCGGGCCGCACAGTTCATCCGTCCGACAAGAGGTAATAAATGAAGATCCCCTACTACCAGATTGACGCCTTCACAGGAGCCATGTTCTCCGGGAATCCCGCTGGAGTCTGCCTGCTGGAAGAGTGGCCGGAAGATGCTCTTCTCCAGTCAATCGCCGCCGAAAACAACCTTTCCGAAACGGCATTCCTCGTCAAGTCGGGCAAGACATATGACCTGAAGTGGTTCACCCCCAAGATAGAAGTGGACTTGTGTGGCCACGCTACCTTGGCAAGTGCGTTCGTCATCTTTGAGTACGTTGACCCTTCAAGCGACAGGGTATCCTTCGTTTCAAAAAGCGGTTTGCTCACGGTTGTTCGCACAGATGATACGCTTACCATGGACTTTCCTTCCCGACCGGCCGCAGTCTGTCAGGCTCCAGACTTGATGGCCGAATCATTAGGGAGCAGTCCTGTGGAGGTTCGCTTGTCTGTCAGGGACTACTTGGCTATCTTCGAAACGGAAGATCAGGTCCGAAGATTGCAGCCGGACATGCAGGGCCTCTGCAAACTCGACCGTTTGGGAATCATCGTCACTGCGCCCGGCATTAAGTGTGACTTCGTGTCGAGATTCTTCGCCCCGCGGGCAGGTATCCCAGAAGATCCGGTAACCGGTTCGGCGCACAGCACGCTGATCCCCTACTGGGCCGAACGATTGAACAAGCCGACCCTACATGCTTTCCAGGTATCCGGACGCGGTGGTGAGCTGTTCTGCGAGGACCATGGTGATCGAGTCAAGATCGCTGGCAAGGCGGTTGTGTATCTTCAAGGGACCATCGTGGTATGATGTCGAACCCGACGATGGTGGAGACGGCGAGGAGCATTCCGCCCAGCAGCTTACCGTTTCGCGAAAATCGATCTTGACATTACGTACGTTTTGGCGTACATTTATTAAAAACATATTGAGGTGAGACATGCCGACTTTATCAGCTACAGAGGCGAGGGCTAAATTATATCGCCTCATTGACCAAACTTCTTTATCACATGAACCTATTGTTATTACTGGAAAAAGATGCAATGCAGTTCTTATCTCCGAAGACGATTGGCGTTCAATTCAGGAAACCATATACCTTTTGAATATCCCGGGGATGCGCGAATCCATTCGTGAAGGCTTGGCAACACCAATTGAGGATTGCAAAGAGGAAATTGATTGGTGAGCTACCGGGTTGTATTTACAAAACAAGCTCAAAAAGACGCAAAAAAAATATCGGCGTCTGGACTCAGGTCCAAAACTGAACAATTAATCCAGATCCTTCGAGCTAATCCATTTCAAACGCCGCCTTTCTATGAAAAGTTTGTCGGTGATCTGGCAGGTTCCTGTTCGCGGCGTATTAATATTCAGCATAGATTGGTTTACGAAGTTAATGAGGTTGAAAAAACTGTAAAAATAATCCGCATGTGGACTCATTATGAATAACGGGCAGTACCAAGAGGTGGTTTATAATAAGCCGGCGATTCTTTTTGACCTTCAGTCTTCAACCTTATACCTAAATACAGATAAGTAATTGATAAAAAGGAGTTTATTTACATGTTCCCCTCCATCCTGATCGTTGATGATGAAACGTCCATTTTGAAATCACTTTCCGGCATACTCTCTGATGAAGGGTTTGAAACCATTACCGCCACCAACGGCTATGAAGCTTTGAAAATCCTGGAATCGGAATCCCCGGACCTGGTGCTTTTAGATATCTGGATGCCCGGCATTGACGGCATTGACACATTAAAGGAAATCAAAAAAAAATTCCCCGCCACCCAGGTGGTGATGATCACCGGTCACGGCACCATTGAAACCGCGGTGAATGCGACAAAAATCGGGGCGTTTGATTTTATTGAAAAACCCCTGTCCATCGACAAGGTGATCGTGTCCATCAATAACGCGCTGAACTTCAGGCGGCTGGAAGAAGAAAACCGGTATCTGAGAAAGAAAACCATTGAAAAAAATTCCATCGCCGGAAACTGCCAGGCCATTCAGGAACTGAAAAAACAGATCGGCATTACCGCGCCGACAGATGCCTGGGTGCTCATCAACGGCGAAAACGGCACCGGCAAAGAGCTGGTCGCCCGCATGATTCACCAGTTCAGCACACGGTCCGAATACCCCCTGATTGATGTGAACTGTGCAGCCATGTCCGATGAACTCATTGAAAGCGAACTGCTGGGCCAGGAAAAAGGCGCGTTTAACGAGGCCACCGTCAAAAAGAAAGGCAAGCTGGAACTCGCCCATCAGGGCACGCTGTTTTTTGATGAAATAGGCGATCTGGGACTCAAAACCCAGGCATCAATCCTGCGCATCCTCCAGGAAAAACAGTTTCAGCGGGTAGGCGGCAGTCGCATGCTGACTGCTGACGTGCGTATCATTGCCTCAACCAACAAGGATCTGCCGAAAGAGATCGAAGCCGGGCGTTTCCGTGAAGATTTATACTACCGCCTGAATGTCGTTCCCATTACTGTCCCGCCCTTGCGGGAACGGCGGGAAGACATTCCGGATCTGGTGACTAATTTGCTCAAGCAAATTGCTGAAAAAAACCGGACGACCCCGAAACAAATATCTCCGGCGGCCCTCAAAATGCTGCAGAATTCCTCGTGGCCGGGAAACGTCCGGGAACTCAAAAACCTCCTGGACCGTCTGGCAATTATTGTTACCAACGATACGATAGAGGCAAAAGACATTCCCGCACCCTACAACCCGAAAAAGCAGGCCGCTTACTCCAGTGAATCTTCCCTCTTTAGCATTACCCGACTGGACGAGGCCCGAAATAATTTTGAAAAAGAGTTCATTGCACGCAAACTTGAAGAAAACAATCATGATATCGCCAAAACAGCCAGACTCATTGGCGTGGAGAGAGCGTATCTTCAACAAAAATCACCCCAAAAATAAGCCCATCCGGACGATCTTTGCATGCGTATCATCAGTGGAGAATGTAAAGGCAAAAAACTGGTTTCTTTCCGGGGGGCTGACACGCGCCCGACGGCGGACCGGGTGCGGGAATCAATATTCAACATCCTGGCGCCTCATATCTTCAGCGCATCGGTGCTTGATCTTTTTGCCGGAACCGGCGCGCTCGGGCTTGAAGCATTGAGCCGGGGGGCAGCAGGTGCGGTTTTCATAGATTCATCGCCGTCTGCTGTAAAAATCATTCAAAAAAACATCACTGCCTGCAAAATGGACTGCCGCTCCCGGGTCATTCGATGGGAAATCACCCGGAATCTGAACTGTCTTCAGGCAGCGCTTCCGGCTTACGATATGGTTTTCATGGACCCTCCCTACAACACCAGCTGCATCAAGCCGGCATTAAAAAACCTTTTGAACCGGAATGTATTGAAAACCGGCGCATTGATAATCATCGAACACTCCGCTGCGGAAATAATACCCGAAGATTTCATTGAATTGAAATTAACCGACCAGAGAATTTACGGA
>JAHECJ010000410.1 GCA_024641805.1 Desulfococcus sp. | reverse complement strand
AAGCGTACTCAATCCCACAACGGTGGTTTCCACATCATTTTCATAAATGTCCGCGACTTTGTTCAGGAGTGTTTCTAATTCCCCGCTCTGCTCTCCGACCTGAATCATTTGAATGGAAATGTGCGGGAAAATTTTCGATGTTTCCAGAGATTTGCCTAATCCGCTTCCTTTTTCAACGTCATTTGCGGCAGTCTCGATGGAATCGGCTATTAACCGGTTCCCTACAATATTTTTTACAATTCTTAGCGCCTGGAGCAGGGTAACCCCGTTTTCAAGCAGGGTGCCAAGCGTCCTGGCAAAACGGGCAACCGCCAGTTTTGTAATCAGGGTGCCCGCCCCGGGTAATGATAATTTTGTTTTATCCACCCAGTACAACCCTTTTTCAGATTTTTTTAATCGCGAGAATCCGATAATGACAAGCAAGATGACTAAAAGAATGACCCACCACCCGGATTTGAAAATTTCACTCGTGGCGATAAGAAATCGGGTAGGAGCTGGAAGTACTTGTCCCATATCATTAAAGATTGTAGTGATTCTTGGAACCACATATGCCAAAAGAAAATAAAGAACCATAATCCCTAAAAAAAACATCAGCACCGGATAGGTGAGTGCCGACCGAATCCGGTTGTTCAAGGCCTGCTGTTTTTCGTTGATGTCTGCAAGGCGTTCGAGGACAAGCTCCAGCGTTCCAGAGGACTCCCCGGAACGGACCATGTTGATATACATGTCGGAAAACGTTTCCGGATACGGGGACAGGGCCTCGGCAAAACTGGTTCCTTCCTCAATGGCATCTTTCACCTGGGACAGAATCCGTTTGAAAATGTTGGATCCGGTTTGGGGTATCAGCGTATTGATTGCCGAGACCAGGGGAAATCCCGCAGAAATCAATGTCGCAAGCTGACGGGTCATCATTGCGATTTCCGACTGTTTCACCTTTGGAGAAAATAATCGCGGGAAGAATGGGATTGTGGCTTTTTTTTGAGATTCTGTTTCATGAACTTCTTTAATGGATGTCGGATAAATATTGGTGGCCCGGAGTTTCTGGCGTGCGGCTGCGATGCTTTCCGAGTCGATAAGATCGGTAACGGTTTTGCCTTTTAGATTTAAGGCACTGTATTCATAAATCGGCATTTTTTTTAAAAGGCTCTTCGTTAATGACGTTATTAAAGAAATTGGTTTTAACGATATCCCTCTGAAACTAAGGGTACGGAATGAAGTTGCGGCTATGTTGTTATTGACAAATAAATAGAAAGCTCTATAAAATATGGAAAATTATTTGCAATTAGCGATTGTTATCCGTTATTTAAGAAAATCCGTGGAATATTAAAATTTGAATTCCAACAGGCATAAGTGAATATATTGCATTGATTTAAACAAGAAATCAAGAGATTTGAAAGGGCTTTTCAGATGTTGAAAGTTGGATTTATCGGTTGGCGCGGCATGGTTGGCTCCGTGCTTATGGATCGAATGAGAGAAGAAGCAGATTTTAAAGGTTTTGAAGCGCTTTTTGCATCCACATCCCAGGTCGGCCAGGATGCGCCGGACGTCGGGCTGAATACGCCGCCGCTTCAGGATGCCTATGATATGAAAACCCTTTCAGCGATGGATATCATTGTTACCTGTCAGGGAGGAAGTTATACCAAAAAAGTCTATCCTGAACTTCGCGCCAACGGCTGGAAAGGGTATTGGCTTGATGCAGCCTCAGCGCTTCGAATGACTGATGACAGCATTATTGTTCTGGACCCGGTGAATCGGAAAGTCATTGACAAGGCGTTGACCGATGGCGCTAAAAATTATATCGGCGGTAACTGTACGGTCAGTTTAATGCTGATGGCAGTGGGCGGTTTGTTTCAGAAGGGTTACATTGAATGGCTGACGTCAATGACTTATCAGGCATCTTCCGGTGCCGGCGCAAATAATATGCGTGAACTCGTCAAACAGATGTCGGTTATAGGTCAAACCGGGGATAAAATATTAGCTGATCCTGATTCATCAATTCTGGAACTGGACCGTCGGGTAATTAACGCCATGAACAGCAGCTCTTTTCCGGTTCAATATTTTGGTGTTCCCCTTGCCGGCAGCGCTATCCCATGGATAGACACCGCAATGGACTCCGGTCAGACACGGGAAGAGTGGAAAGGATTTGCTGAAACAAACAAAATCTTAAAAACCACCCACCCGATTCCTATTGACGGTATTTGTGTCCGTATCGGTGCAATGCGATGTCACAGTCAGGCATTAACCATAAAACTGAATCGGGATCTTCCGCTCAAAGAGATTGAAACCATTATTGGGGGCGCCAACGACTGGGTGAAGGTCATTGCCAACACCAAAGAAGAATCGATTAAACATCTCACCCCTGCGGCCGTCACCGGGAAACTCACGGTTCCCGTGGGACGTATCCGAAAAATGAATATCGGCCCCCAATACCTGACATTATTCACCGTTGGGGATCAGCTTCTCTGGGGAGCCGCGGAGCCGATCCGCAGAATGTTGAAAATTCTCCTTGAACACCTGTCATAAATTTTCCTTTAACACCAATATCGCGGGTTCAATAAAATCAGTTGCTGAACCCGCGATACAAATGAATAAGCGCAGACTGCGCAATATGCAGCTGCCGGCAAATATAGTTTTTTAAAAAATTATATAGACGATTCTGAAAGACACGTTTTCAGGGGACCTGGTGCAACCGTCTTTGCTGCCGTGATGATTGCAATCACTTGATTAATTTTCGAACCTTAATGGCTACTGGTGTCGTGAATAATTTTTTTTTGATAATCTCTTTATTGATCTGCATTATTCTTCTGCTTTTTCAGTTCACATGGAATTTCATGCTTCGACGAAAAATCCGGCAGGACGAAAAACAGCATCGACAGCAGGAAAACCGTTTTAAAAAAATTTATGAAGCCGCTGATGATGGAATTATACTCTATGATCCGGAAGCGGAAAAGATAATCGATTTTAATCATTCGTTATGTGATATCTTCGGATATAAGCCTGAAGAAGTTTACTACCTGAATATTGAACTCCTGTTTTCAAACGATCCGCCATATTCCTTCAAAGATGCTCAGTCCAGAATCATCGCCGCATTTGACGGAACCTCCCAGATTTTTGACTGGCTGTCTTCCGACCATTCCGGGAAAAAATTATGGGTTGAGATCAGTATCAAAAAAATATTTCTTACCGGCAAACCCCATTTACTAATCTCTGTCCGGAAGATTACTGAAAGAAAAAAAACAGAAGAACGTTTATACCGTCTGATCAATATTGTCGGTCAGATCGGTGAAGGTGTTGCCACCTCGGATTTAAATGGAATTATCACCTATGTCAACCAGGCATGGGCGGATATGCACGGTTACTCCCCGCAAACTCTCGTCGGTAAACATTTGAGTATTTTTCACAGTGAAGATCAGAATCTCAATGAAGTCATTCCAATCAACAAAAAAGTTTTACGGCGGGGATATCACCGGGGAGAAATCGGACATAAGCGTTCTGACGGCACGCTCTTTTCCACTCACATGACCTTGACACTTCAAAAAGACGATGACGGAAGGGTCATGGGTTTTATTGGGGT
>JAHECJ010000409.1 GCA_024641805.1 Desulfococcus sp. | reverse complement strand
GCCTGCAAAAACCCCAACTCCCACCGCGCTTTCGGCCTGGACTGGGACCAGATGGACGACCTGATCAAAAACTCTCCGCCGCTGATCGGCGACCTGAGATTAATCCACATGTGCTCCCAGTCGGACGGCGCGTGCGTCATTATTTTCGCGTCCGAGGAAAAAGCCAGACAGATCGCAAAAACCCCGGTATGGATCAGGGACCACATCACCATTCACAGGGAAGAAACCCTGGATCTGCATAATAATTTCTATCCCAACAGGACCACCCACCGTTTTGCCGCCGAACAGCTCTACAAACGTAACGGCATCACAAACCCCCTGGAATATTTTGACGTGTTCGAGATGTACGACCCGTCAGCCTGGTGGGGCTTGGACTGGCTGCGTGAATTTTTTCTGCTCAAGGATGATGAGCATTTAAAGCTGGTTGAAAACAGAGAGATCATGATTGACGGCAAAATGCCCATCAATCCGTCCGGCGGCGTGATTGCCGCCAATCCCATCGGCGCCACCGCCATGGTCCGGACGGCCGAAGCCGCCAAACAGGTCCGTGGCAATGCCGGACCGCACCAGATCCCAAAGCCCGTCAATCATGCACTGGCATCTTCTTTCGGCGGGACCATGTGGACCGTTTTAACCATTCTTGAAAAAGAATTAGACTGGTAGGGGGGGAAATCATGAGTGAATTTTACGGAATCAAGGTGGAAGATATATTCAAATCCATGACGGACCGCTTCCGGCCTGAAGGCGCCGCCAACATCACCACAACCTTCGGTTATTCCATCAAGAATATCGGCAGCTGGAAACTGACCATAGCAAACGGCACAATGGCGCTTAAGACGACCGATGACCTGTCCGGATGCGATGTGGTCCTGGACACGGACGGCGAAACATTTGTGGGCTTAAACATCGGCAAAGTAGATGCCATGTCTGCCTTTACATCCAGAAAACTCAAAGTTCAGGGCGATTTCAACACCTTCGGACTGACCAGCCGGATGTTTCAGAAATATATGACACCCGGCCAGGAAACCAGACAGGAGCAGGAACTGATTACTTTAAAGAAAACCATCTCGGTCAAACAGCGGTTTGCCACCGGGCCGGTCTTCGGCAAGTTCCTGAAGGGATTGAAAGAGAAAAAAATCCTGGCCATCAAATGCCCGGAATGCGGCAGGCTTCAGTCCCCTCCCCGGGAAACCTGCGCCATCTGCCGGGTGAAAAATGAGGAATGGGTGGAGATCGGCCCCAAGGGTGAAATGCGGATGATGGAATACTGCTATTATGCCAGCCCGGACCCGCTGACCGGGGAAACCCGGGAAACCCCATACGGCGCCATCGGCATTCTTCTGGACGGGTGCAAGGACGAAGAAGTCTTCTGGCATCTGCTGCGGCCGGACCAGCTGAACGATGTCAAAATGGGGTCTGTGTTCAAAGGTAAGGTCAGGCATGGGACCCGGCTGCGGCCGGTCTGGAATGAAACCAGAAAAGGCAATATCGAAGACATCAGATATTTTGAAATTGATGAATGAGGAGGCAGGCCATGAATAAAAATTTTGATACGACTGACTGTTATGTGGTTGAAGGGAAACTTGCCCTGCCCTATACGTATTTCGCGGGGCGGGTGGGCAGCACCTTCATAACGACCATCCGCGACAAACAAAAAATAATGGGCGTAAAATGCAACACCTGCGACAAGGTGTTTGTACCGCCCCGGCAGACATGCGAACGCTGTCTGGAAGACATCCGGGACAATTGGGTGGAGCTGAAAAACACCGGGGAAGTCGTGAATTTTACGGTGGTCAGGTACGATGACAAACACCTGCCGCGAAAGGCCCCCTTTGTTCTTGCCATGATCAGGCTTGACGGCGCGGACACGCCCATGGTGCATATTCTGGAAGGGGTTGATCTGGATAAGGTTCAAACCGGCATGAAGGTCAAGGCGGTGTTTGCGGAAAAAACGACCAATACTATTCTTGACATTGACCATTTCAAACCACTTAAATGACTTCGCAAAAAGGCCAGCTTCTGCGTTATGCTCCATTCTTCAGCAATTCAACATACAAAACGCCTCATGGCTGAAGAATTCGCACGCCTTGAATCTGGACCTTTTTTCAAAGCCATTTTTTAATGCCATCATAGAAATTACAAAAGGGAAATAAACTTATGGCTCTTATTTATGAAAAAAAAGGCAGGATTGCCTATATCACCTTAAACCGCCCGGAAGCGCAAAACGCCTTTGATCCGGAAACCGTGGTCGATATTGTTAAAGCCTGGAAAGACTACCGGGATGATGACGGAATGCGCTGTGCCATCATCACAGGTTCCGGCGATGATGTATTTTGTTCCGGCGCGGACTTAAAAAGGCTGATTCCCCTGATCACCGGCGTCCGGCAGCCGGAAACCGAGGCGGATAAAATGATACAAAAAGACCCGAATCTGCCGCAAAAAGCGTTTCTTAGAACCATGAAAATCGACAAACCGATCATTGCCGCCATTAACGGGCATGCCATTGCCGGCGGCATGGAAATCCTCTATTCCGCCGACATCCGGATCGCAGCCGAAGGGACGAAGTTCGGCCTCCAGGAGGTCAAGTGGTCCATCGTTCCGCTCATGGGATCTACCGTCAAACTGCCCCGGCAGATTCCCTATGCAAAGGCCATGGAATACCTGCTGACCGGCGAACTCTTTGATGCGGAAGAAGCGCTTCGTATGGGATTTATCAACAAGATCGTCCCCAAAGGTCAGGTTATGGCAGAAGCGGAAAGATATGCCAATATTATCGCCAAAAATGGCCCATTGGCAATCAAAGCGGTGAAACAGTCCGTTCAGGCGGCCATCGGGCTCCCGCTCAAAGAAGGCCTGGCAAAGGAACTCGAATACGGCATCCCGGTCTTTTTAAGCCAGGACGCCCAGGAAGGGCCGAGAGCATTTAAGGAAAAAAGGGAACCGCAGTTTAAAGGCAAATAGATTCAGATATTCAAATAAAAAGGCAGATTGATGATATTGCTGATCCATTTTATCAATCTGCCTTTTTTATTCTTATATGCGTTCGCTTCCGGCGCACCACGTATCTTTCAGCTGGTTATATTGATTTCTATAATCAAGGTTAAATCATAGCGCCTTCTCTAAGAATATTCTCGGATCGCAGGTTCAAAGCAACCTGGCATTATTCCTTGTGATCATAACTATCAAATATTTCCTTGACCCCAAGATATAGGGAACTTTCGGTATTGGAAATAACCGAAACGTTACGTAAAGTTATCGATATTCTGCACTCCTGAAAAATTTTGCAATACTGTCGGTTTTGGCCACAAGTCCTTCCTGCAATGGATATTGAATATCTTCACTTTTTTCTATAAAGTTAAAAAAAATTCTAAATCTATGAAAAACTCCATTGGTAAGTAAAAAAATAGAAGAAGAGTTGCTGACGTTATGGCAACAGCAGCGGGAAAATGAAACAGAATGACACTATAAATGCTGGAGTGCGATGACCGAATTTGACTTATTGAATAAAACCGAACTCAAAATTACACCTATCTTATTAGACAACGCGAATCTGACCCATATTGCTGCCGCCGAGGCAG
>JAHECJ010000408.1 GCA_024641805.1 Desulfococcus sp. | reverse complement strand
GTTTCCGGGGTTCCGTTTTCCAGCCGTTTTGCCGCCGGGTTGTGCTGGGTCCCATGCCATGCGACATAGCCCTGTGCGCCGCAGAAAAACACCCGGGTGCCGATGCCGATGGTCCGGTAATACGGATCATTTAAAAGCGGGGACAGTTGACCGGCACTGCAGTAATTGGCGTTCCCGAGCTTGGGTTTTAGTTTTCCCATATAGGTATAAATCGGTTTATCCGAAAGGTTCACGGCCACATTATAGTTCTGGTAACAGTTTCTCGGATTGAACAGAAATGCGTCATTCATGTCGTCAAAGCCGATCAGCTGCTCGCGCTCCCTGAGCGGATAACAGTCCGTACCGTGCGCTCCGGCTTTGAGCGTTATTTTTTTTCCGGACACCAGGTCCTCAATCACGTGAGCGCCGCCATACCGGAATTTTCCGGGCCGGCCGTTGCTGTTGCGCGGATCACCCTCCGGCAATGCGGTGGCGCCGACATAAATATCCGCCGCTGCCAGACCGGCATACGCCGAGACACCGTTTAAGGTGGCAAACCCGCCGCCGATTTTCATTTTTGTCTTGGGCTGCTTGATATTAAAAAAAGCCCCGGATGAACACATAGGGCTGAATGTGCCGGTGGTGACCACATCAACCTCCCGGGCGGTCTGCGAAACCCCTTTTTTCCGGACCACATCGATGATTTCCTCGGCGGTCAGCACCACCGCCTTTCCGGACCGAATTTTCTCGTTAATTTCTTCTATGGTTTTAGTCATGGAATTTCCTCCGAATCTCTTATTTCTGAATAAACACTAATTAGATGTAATATACTGCTTTTGATTCCCCGGTTCCGGCTCCTTTCAGGAGCCCCGGCATTATCCATAACTTAATCCAGTCGATGTTTTTGATTTCCGGTCGTCTTTTTGTTTTCATAATTTCCAGCGGTTTTATTTCATAAAAATTTGTTTTTTAAATAAAAAAGCCGTGAATCTTTTCAGACCCACGGCTTTGATGTACCTTGTGAAGATAACGATCAATCCATGGGCGTACCCATAGCGCACATCATGGACATCATCATAATTCCCCTCTGTACACTGAATTGATCGTTCATACCCAAATATACTCCAGAATTTATTTTATACCACAAAGTAGCACTTAAACAACTGCAAGTCAATAGTATTTTTTTTATTTATCCAACGCTCTTTGGGGTCACATTTACCAGGTCCTGCCATTGTCACTTTTGAAAGTGCACTTCGGATGTATCGCCACATCTTTAATCCGGTGAACCAAAGATGCTTTTAGCAGACAACCAACTGGTATTTCAGCAGATCTAGTGTAACTCTTTTACAGGAAAACCCAAAAAAGCACTGCTGAATTTTGAAACACGCACCCATCCGGAACGCAACTCTTCCTTGTCCCTGCGTTCAACCCCTTTCCGCTGATCAAACGGTTTACAGAAAAAAGAACGGGTATAATCTACCCTCCGGTCATTCCCGGTCCGCCTGTCTTTCCCTGATCTTTTATTATTTCGGCCCAACATGGAACTCCTCCTGAATTTTAAAAATAAAAGTATGATAACCGTCCTCATGGCCATGTAAAAAGTCAGATTTCTGTGACACAGAAAAGAACTCCGCGATTCTTATAAAACTGACGATATATGCGAATTAGACAGTTCAGAAAATCAGCTGTCACAGCATGAGATGGAGAAAACAAAAAGCGGAATTTTTACAAAGCCATTGTGACTATTCTACCAAAATTATTCCGTTTTGCAATAATAAAACTTTGTTTTACAATCATCGGAAAAAGAACTTGCCATATCACAATTACCGTTTAAAATAACAGGCGCCGTTAAGTTGATTTGGGCGTGACCCTATATCGATACCGACATCAAACATAATGTGAATTTAAGCGATGTGAGGAGAATGTGTGATGAATAAATTTGGGGAAATGATTTTGACCCTGAGGACCGAAAAGAACCTGAGCACCAAGGACGTTGGTCAGGCTGTTGCAATTCCCCAGTCGCGATACAGCGAACTTGAAAAAGGGATTCGCGTTCCCACCGACAGCCAGATCGAGCGGCTTGAAACGTTTTATAACGTGACTGCCGGGAAACTCTCAGCACTTCTCAAAACAAAACAATAACCCCCGGCCTGCATCAAACCCGGGGTCTTTTTTAGGTTGGGAATTATAACATTCTTCAAGGCCGCTGTCGCCTCGGCGCATCCGGCAAGAGATCCTTGCCGGAACGATTATCAGTGTTCTTAAAAGCCTTGCCTGACGGGATCAGCGGAACATCGTTTTCGCTTTTTCAATTGCCTGCTTGAGTTCGTCCCAGGCAACATCAACAGCAGCTTTGAGCTCTTCCCAGCGGCGTTCTCCAACATTCTCCGTTTTCTCCAGCTTGCTGACTGCCTCTTCGTATTTGGCCCGAAGGTCATCAATATAATTGTCGAACTTCACACTTGCATCCACCTGGGCTTTTTTGGCCTTGAGCTTTAACTCATCAATCTGCTTTGTCCACTCCCGGAACAGGGCTTTCTGCTTTTCAAGGAAATCCTTTTTTTCTGTCATGATCCTTCCTCCGTTGGCTGAAGCTGTGATTGGTTGAAACTGTAAAAAAGTAAACCGAGAAGAAAAATGAAAGCCGATAAAACGGCACGTCCATTATCTAATCATCGTCAGATATCTTGCCATATAAGTTATCCAGCGGCGGTGTCCCTCTTTTTTCCCGTGACATAACCGTATCGGTATATTTCGGTTTTGAGCTGCGGTTGTGAGCAATCAATGACTTTACAACCCGCCAGCCGACTTCCCCTTTTTCAGCCATTGAAATCAAAGTTTCCAGGGCGGTTCGATTATCATATGATATTGGACGGTAAGGTCTCGTTGAGATTAACGCGTCATATACATCACACACTGCGACAATCTCTATCATCAAATCCTCCTGCTTTATTCCGCGGGGATATCCCCGGCCGCTCATACGTTCGTGATGATCCCTGGCTACGTTCGCCGCAATACTCCGGCTGTCCCTGAAATAGTAACTCAGCAATACATATCCGGCAATGGTATGATGTTGCAGATGATTTAATTCATCCCGCGTCAGGGGCTGATTTTTCTTCAAAATATCCAATGGCACACAGATTTTGCCAAAATCATGGGTCGGTCCGTACGCGATCTCGGAAACCCGTTTTCGATAATTCGGCACCAGGTCTCTGGCGATCAATATTGTCAGGGCAAAGATGGTCAGCATATGACGGTAGGTGGCGCAATCATGGTTTTTGAAAAAATCCAGAACCTCCAGGACCGGGGCAACAAACCGGATGTTTTTCATAACGTCAATAATTTCGGAGAGGCAATCGGAATCTGAAAAAATAATATTATACGGTGCGCGGTCAAGAATATCAAAAAGGTCTTTCTTGATCGAACCGTGATCCATTAAGTGATATGTTTTCAGGCTGACCGGCGGGTGTGCTGCAAGCAAATCATTGATAGATTCATCATTCAGCTCGCTTCCGGCAGCCAACAGAATCTTTCCGTCAAGTGTTTTGATCGGATAAAACAGTTTAATGGAATTCATAAGTTTATTCTACAGGTAAGGATTTGTTTT
>JAHECJ010000407.1 GCA_024641805.1 Desulfococcus sp. | reverse complement strand
TTAACGACACTCCGCCCAAGGAATATGAGCAGGACAGCATCGGGTCCGGGTTTATCCTGGATAAAGACGGGTATATTGTCACCAACAACCATGTGATTGAAAATGCGGATAAAATCCAGGTAATCCTCACTGACGGGAAAGAATTTGACGCTGAAATTATCGGCACGGATGCGACAACTGACCTTGCACTGATTAAAATTAAATCCGACAGGGAATTGCCGGTATTGAAACTGGGGGATTCCGAGAAACTGGATATCGGCCAGTGGGTGATCGCCATCGGTAACCCGTTTGGACTGGATCATACCGTCACCGCCGGCATTGTCAGCGCAAAAGGCCGCGTGATCGGCGCCGGCCCCTATGATGATTTCATCCAGACCGACGCATCCATCAATCCCGGCAACAGCGGCGGCCCCCTGATTAATATGGACGGTGAAGTGGTGGGGATCAACTCCGCGATCATGGCCGGGGGCGACGGCATCGGATTTGCCATCCCCATTAATATGGCAAACAAAATTATCCGCCAGTTGAAACAGGCCGGTAAAGTTACCCGCGGGTGGCTGGGCGTCGGCATCCAGGATCTTGATAAAGACCTGAAAGCATATTACGGAGTTGAAAGCGGCGTCCTCATCACCGAGGTTTTTGAAAAACAGCCGGCGGATAAAGCCGGAATCAAGGCAAAAGACATTATCCTGTCCATCCACGGAACGGATGTCCACTCAAGCAGAGAACTATCGGCGCTGGTTGCCGGGCTCATTGTCGGCGATGAAACCGGCATAAAACTTCTCCGCAACGGCAAAACCCGCACCGTGACCGCTGTGATCGGCAAACGGGAAGATGACCGAATTTCCGGTTTAAACCGGAATCACAATCCGCAGGCTACGGATGATCTGGGAATTCAGGTGGCATCGATTTCCCCGGAAATCGCCAAAGAACTTGGCATCCGGGAAACCGACGGCGTTATGGTAGTGAAAACGGAACCTGGCGGAAAGGGCGAAAACGCTGGTATCGAAAAAGGGGATATCATCAAGGAAATCAATCACAGCCCCATTCAAACAACCGATGATTACCATCAGGCCCTGGGGAAAATTCAATCCGGTGACATCATTCAAATTTATATTAAAAAAGCGTTTAAGGGGTATATTGTTGTAAAGATCAAGAAATAAAGTCTTTTCTGATTGCGACGATCATATCATCTCTTTTGTTAAATCAAATGAAAATTCAGTCACCGGCAAAAATAAATCTTTTCCTGGAAGTGACCGGCAAACGGCCTGACGGATATCATAACCTGAACACCCTGATGTGCTGTATCGGACTTTCCGATACCATCCGCCTGACATTTGGACAAAAAAAGATCTCGGTCAGCTGCGCCCACCCGGATGTGCCGGAAGACAATACCAATCTTGCCTTCCGGGCAGCCCAAATTTTTTTTGATATCACCCGGATTCGTGACGGCGTCCATATTGATATTGAAAAAATCATCCCCATCGGGGCCGGTTTAGGGGGGGGCAGCAGCAACGCGGCAGCGGTGCTGAAGGGCTTGAATTCATTTTATGGATCACCCGTTTCCCGTGAAGCCCTTCTACACGCAGCCCGATCGCTCGGGGCGGATGTGCCTTTTTTCATTGACGGGAAACCGGCCGTTGCCACCGGGATCGGAGATATTTTAACCCCCTGCGATTGCATTAAATCCTGCCCGATCTTACTGGTTTACCCGTCCGTACCGGTGTCTACCGCCGTGGTATATAAAAATTTGAATTTAACATTGACAAAAAACAAAAAAATAAATACAAAAAATCTTTTTAAGCTGAAGACGTGGCAGGATGTGCCCAAACTGTTATTTAATGATCTCGAAACGGTGGCATCTTCAATATGCCCCGAAATTCAGAAAGCCAAGGCGTCTTTACTCCGGCACGATGCTTTGGGCGCCTTGATGACCGGCAGCGGATCTGCCGTTTTCGGGCTTTTTGACGATTTTGACATTGCAAAAAAGGCATACAACGCCATATCGCAAAACAACAGGATGTGGCAACTCCATCTGAGCCATTTAGTTGTATGAATGGATATGACGTTAGCTGAATTGACTTTTTGCAGAAGGAATTCTGGGGCGTCGTCAAGCGGAAAGACACAGGATTTTGGTTCCTGCATTCGGAGGTTCGAATCCTCCCGCCCCAGCCAATACTTAAACATAGAGAAATAAAAAGAATTAAAATCATGCAACAGGATAACGGTTACATTCTTTTTTCCGGGAACTCAAACCCGATTTTGGCAAAAGCGATCTGCGGATACTTGAAAAGGGATCTGGGAGGCGCCAAGGTCAAACGTTTCAGCGACGGGGAAATCCAAATCGAGATTGATGAAAACGTCCGGTCAAAAGATGTTTTCGTGATCCAGTCCACAAGCCATCCCGTCAACGACAACCTTGTCGAACTGTTACTGATGATCGATGCCCTGAAACGGTCATCGGTCAGAAGAATCACCGCCGTCATCCCCTATTTTGGATACGCCCGCCAGGACAAAAAAGTCGCGCCCCGTGTACCGATCAGCGCGAAACTGGTGGCGGATTTACTGACGACCGCGGGCGCCAACCGGATCATCACCATGGATCTCCATGCCGGTCAGATTCAGGGATTCTTTAATATTCCCGTCGACAACCTGTTTGCAGCACCCGTCATTATTGATTATATGTGCAAGGAATTTACCCAGGATACCATTATCGTTTCACCGGATGCCGGGGGCGTTGAAAGAGCAAGAGCCTTTGCCAAACGACTCCATTGTGATCTTGCGATTGTTGACAAACGCCGGGACGCCCCGAATAAAGCAAGGGCCATGGCCGTCATCGGCAATGTGGACGGTAAACGGGCCATCATTCTGGATGATATGGCCGATACCGCCGGAACGCTGACGGAAGCCGCAAAAGCGCTCGCAGAAAACGGCGCCATCGAGGTTCATGCCTGTTGTACTCACCCTGTTCTTTCAGGCCCGGCAATCGATAGAATTAATGATTCTGTCCTGAAATCCGTTGTTGTAACGGATACCATTCCACTGTCCGATAAGGGCCGCGCCTGCAAAAAAATAAAAATACTGACCATCGCAAATCTCATCGGAGAAGCGATTATTCGAAGTCACACAGGGGATTCTGTTACATCATTATTTGTATAACAAAAACATCAAAAAGGAGAAAAACTTTTGGAAATACATCCACTTAAAGCGCAAACTCGAAATGCTACAGGCAAAGGAACCGCCAGGAGCCTGCGCCGGGACGGAAAAATCCCCGCTGTTCTTTACGGTTCGGATATCGAGAGCATGCCGTTGTCGATCAGTATCTATGATATCGAACAACTGTTAAAGAAAATCAATTATGCCCAGGCACTCCTGAAACTTCAGGTTGAAAACGGACAGTCCTTTGAAAAAACAGTCATGATCAAAGAGATACAAACCGAACCCCTCAGTAAGAATTTTCGTCATATTGATTTTTACGAAGTGAATATGACACGAAAACTGACCGTAACGGTTCCGGTTGTCATTACCGGTGTTTCAAAGGGCGTGGAAAAAGGCGGCGTTCTTCAGCTCGTCAGGCGGGAATTGGATGTCAACTGTCTGCCC
>JAHECJ010000011.1 GCA_024641805.1 Desulfococcus sp. | reverse complement strand
GCACCGCGTCTTTGCCGACTTCGTCAATTACTTCCTTAAGAGTGATGAAGTGACCGGATCGTTTTCCCATGGATACGGGCACACCTTTTCGCAGGAGATTGACCAGCTGGGTCAGAATGACGGCAAACTGCTTCTCGTCCTTGCCGGAAGCCGTGATCGAGGCCCGGATCCTGGGAATGTATCCGTGATGGTCCGCGCCCCAGACGTCGATGATCCGGTCAAAACCCCGGTCCAGCTTGTCCTGGTGATATGCGATGTCGGATGCAAAATAGGTGGCCTGGCCGTTGTTGCGCACCACGACCCGGTCTTTCTCATCCCCGAATTGTTCGGTTTTAAACCAGAGGGCATCGTCTTTTTCATAGATGAGCTGACGGTCTTTGAATTTGTTGATGACGGATTCCACCTTGCCTGAATCCACGAGCGCCTGCTCGCTGTACCAGCTGTCAAATTCAATCCCAAGCGTATTCAAGACGTTGCGGATTTTGATGATCATCCGGTCTGCGGCGAATTTGGCGCAGAAGGCAACGGCTTCATCCTCGCTGATGCTGTAGATCCAGTCGCCTTTTTTTTCTTTTAGGTCTTTTGCAATGTCATGGATGTAATCGCCCTGGTAACATTCCTCCGGAAAGTCGACGGTGTGGCCGTCGAGTTGCCTGCAGCGCAGGAATACGGAAAGCCCCAGGGTCTGGATCTGTTTTCCGGCGTCATTGATATAGTATTCCCGGTGAACGTCATATCCGCAGGCCGATAAAAGCGTTGCCGCGCTGTCGCCCACAATGGCGCCCCGGCCGTGCCCCACATGCAGCGGCCCGGTGGGGTTGGCACTGACAAACTCCACCTGGACTTTTTGGCCTTTTCCCAGATCGGAAAATCCGTACGCGGCGTTTTTTTCGTAAATATCTTTTAAGACCGGGAACCAGGCTGCCGGGAGGATGAAAAAGTTGATGAACCCGGGGCCGGCGATTTCGGTTTTTTCAATTACCGGGTGGTCATTGCCGATATATCGGATAAGGATTTCCGCAATTTTTCGGGGCGCGATCTTCAGGGTTCTGGCATTGACCATGGCAAAATTGGTGGCCAGGTCGCCATGGGCATCGGCCTTGGGTTCTTCAATAGTGAACTCGGCAAATGCATTGGAGTGATAGTCATTATTTTCAAACGCTTTTTGGGCTGCGTCAAGGATGAGCTGTCTGATTATTTTTTTCATATGTAAAATAGTGTCTGTGACTTGTTTAATCCGTTAATCTTATACATTCGGATACGTGTTGGAAAAAAAAAGCCATATTTTAAAAATTGATATAAATATCAGCAAAATCAGAATTACATTGGATATGGCTGCAAACATTAAATTTAAACTTTCTATTTATAAAATTTTCGAAGATGAAGTCAAGGACGCATTAATTTTATTGAAGGGAATTTGATCGGAAGTTTATTGTTGAGGAAATAAAATTGTTGGTGATTTTTACTCTTTCGTTTCCCAGGGCAGGCTTTCATAAAAAGATCTGATTTTAGTGTATGCGGCATCAAAATCAGGCAAATCAATATTTATTTCTTGCGACAGGAGGTGATATCTTTTTTTTGAGCGACGGATAATTTCTTTATTCGACATTGAGTTTCGATCTACTTGTAATTCTCTTGATTCTGCTTTTTTGATCAGACTTTTGAGAATTTTCCTTTTTTCATTCAAAGTCGGCAAATGGTAATTGTTGAACAGGAAATACAGATCAAATATATCCTGTCTGCGAAATCTTTTCCTTTTTTCTTGCTGTAGGATAGCACGGTATTTTTCTGCGATCAGGTCCGTAAAACTGTAAACTGAAAGCGTCCCACCAGCTTTTAATTTTAAACTTTCTGTTTCCTGCGTCACTTCGTTAAAACTGTAATCGATTTCTACAACATGCAGAGATTTATGGGCAATAAGACGTTTGTGGTTATTTCGATCGTCTTTATAAGCATAGCCGATTTTGAGTTTCAGCGTCGGAAATGTTGCATTTTCATTTGGTGGTTTGCGCTTATGAGACTGGACACGGCAGTCCAACCCATAATCAAGGGTTTCCGTTGCCAGGATAAGGCTTTGATCGAAATCGGATATGAATCGGTCTATATCGAATTCTGATGCTTTAAGGTGTGTCGAAAAATCAATATCCGTTGTGTATCTTATGCAATTGTAACGGATTGCCAGAAGAACAGCGCCTTTCATGATCATAGATGCATGAAGGTTTTGGGAATTAGAAATGGCAAGCAGTATCGTATGAAAGGCTTCGCGTTTTTGTTTATCTATGGGATTGTCTTCATCTGCTACCCAAATCCCGAGATCATATATTTTATCAGACTTCGACATTTATTGATAAGCACCATCGTTCGGAATAGGTTGAGCTGTATTCTGCGGTCGGGTCAAGTCTTCGTGAACCGCCCCGCACGACAACCTGAAGCCATTTTTCGAAAGCCTCGTGCTTCTTGCCACAAAGCTCCTCCAGAATATATCCGGCCCGTACTTTATCAATGGGGTTCCCATGCAGATTGATTTCAGCAACAATTAAGTTCAAATATTGCTGCGCAAATTCTTTATATATACTTATGACGTGGTATATGCCGCCGCACAAGTCAGGCTTTCTGAGCATATCTAAAAATGTCCGGCCAATGGTTGATACCCGTAACATTTTATTCTTGGCCGATTTAAAAGCGCCTAAGTGTTTGCTTGAGAACTGGTTGACATTTTTTTTCCCAATTTTTTCCATTGGAATTTTCATTAAAACCGGCAGTTTTTTGGTCTTATAACCTGCCAGATCCTTTTTTAAATCCTTTTGCATTTGCTTTAACGCGAAGTCTTTCCAGTCTTTTTGTGAAGGAGTGGATATGAATAAAATTTTGGGGATTCTGTCAGTGAGTCCATGATAGTCCATTGCACTTAGGTGAGATATATATGCGAACGGATCAATGGAACACGCGATTTCTTCTTCAGTGAATACATTTTTCCCAATAATATTGTAGGCTCCGGAAAAAGTTTGATATTTTGTAAGTACTCCTGATTCAATGAGGCTTTCAAGTTGATCATTAAAATGTTCAGCAGTTGGCCCTTTTTGGGGTATGTTTTTTAATTTTTGGCCCTTAAATTTTTGGGTGATGCAAAGATTAAAATAGATCATGCCTAACTGGTAATTGGTAATTACCGGCTGATTTAATTCGCCAACAGAGATCGCTATTGCTGTATTTATTTTATCCAAGGGGCCCCGCCTTGTTGGGGATTAATTAAATTGTGTTATATATACGTCCTCAGGACGTATATATAACACAATTTTTAAAAAGTCAAAAGAATTTATTAAAAATATAAATATAAAATGGAGAAATGGAGACCGGATGGTAGGATAATATATACGTCCTTAGGACGTATATATTATCCTACCCATTTAATCAAGAAAAATTTGATTTTCATCAGGCTTTGATCGCGTGAAGCGCCGCCAGGATGGGCTCGATTTTTTCCCGATGTTCCGGTGGAACCATCAAAGTGCTTAACGGGGAATTTTGAATCAGGGTGGTCCGGCGGGTCGTGGATGGGGTGTTTGAATCGCCTGATTCATTGATGAGGGTGTGGACCATGACATCTGAAAGGTTCCCGGAAAAACCGTTACGGTCGATATGTTCAATATACTGTAGAAATACATGGTTGACGGTGATGGTGAATTCATCAATTTCAGCGACACCCGTATCCGCGCATCGCTCTTTTGAAACCATGCACCGGCAGCCGAACGGCCTGAGATCATAGACAGGGCAGGTATCGTCGCTGAGCAGCGGGCAATGGCCCCAGGCAGGGTCAATCGATTCTTCCGGCGGATCATCGCCGGAAAGGCAGATATCCGCCAGCCGGTTGGTGGTGATCTCGGGGACGAACCGCTGCTTCTTCATTTGTTCGTTCAGTTTGCCTATCATGGATTTCCGGGAATCAAGGTCCAGGCCGGAGATGATTTTGTAAGCTTCAAGGGTGGTCATGGTCACATTGCAGGTGCAGCAGTCGGCGCAGAATTTTTTGCACGCAATGTCCAGCGAGTCGACAAACTGATCGTGTATTTGATACAGCTGATCCAGAACGGCCAACTGTCGGTAAACATTTAACATTTTTTCTCCGACAATTTATTTTTTCCCGAGAATAGAATAATCAGAAGGCAAGGTAAAAAGAGTTCACTAAAAGTTAACGGCAGTGATTCTGAAAAAATCAGGGGTGCTGGTTGGTATACTGGGTGTAATACGTTAAGACTTTTTCCACGTAATCTTCGGTTTCCGGATAAGGCGGGATATCATTGTATTTATCCACCGCGCCGGGCCCTGCGTTATACGCGGCCAGGGTCAGGGATAAATCTCTGTTGTATTTTTCCATCAATTGTTTCAGGTAGCGGGTGCCGCCCATGATATTGTCGCGGGGATCAAAGGGGTCGCTGATGCCAAAGGCGTTTAAATTATCCGGCATGATCTGCATCAGCCCGATGGCCCCGGAGGGTGAAATGGCATTGGGATTGAAATTGGATTCCGCATGAATCATGGCCTTGATCAATTCAAACCTCATGCCGTGATGGCGAGAGGCTTCACGGATAATATCATCATAGGTGGTCATCCGGCCGCCGGAGTAATAAATGGACGCATGCATGGAATTTTCCGGACCGGCATATCGATACCGTGCGGAGGTGGGGGCATTGCTGAAATGGAGCACGCCGTCTTCGTCGGTGTAGGAATAAATTTCAGCAGACAGATCACCAGGAATAAATGTCGCACAGCCAAGAATAAGGATGAGAATAATTGCAAGCCAGCAGTTCGGTCGGGTTCGGATCATTTTTTCCACATCAGGTTTTGTTTTTTTATGTTTTTAACAGCGTCCACAAGCCGCGCATTGTTGGGCCTTTTTTAACAACAGGTCAAATATATCAGGATATTATAATGATTGTCAAATAGATTTAACGATGGATCGAATCCAGTAGAATTTCCATGGTCTATGTTAAGTTTAAAGTTCTTCGGGGGTAAACGCCACCACCTCATCAATGCTTTCCGAGTCGGCAAACAACATGATCAGCCGGTCAAGGCCCAGGGCGTTCCCAGCGGCCGGAGGCATCAGGTACAGATCGTCGAGAAATTTTTCCGGCATGGGGGTGATGTCCTGGCCGGAGTTTTGACGCCGGGCAAGTTCCTCGGCAAAGCGTCTGCGCTGTTCATCCGGGTCTGTCAGTTCGGTGAACCCGTTGCACAGTTCAAGACCGCCGATATAGAGCTCAAAGCGCTGGGCAATATTTGGCCGGTCCGGCCGGGGGGCGGCCAGCGGACAGGCAGCGGCCGGATAGTCATACAGAAAAACCGGCTTGTCCATCCCCAAGCGGGGTTCGATGTCAAATGCAATGATTTCATCAAATGTGTCCGCCCGGACCGCTTCGTCCATGGTGGATGACGAATATCGGATAAACGCCTCTTCAACCGACAGCCGTTCCCATGAGGGTGAGAGATCAATGCGGCGCTCCTTGTAGCGGATTCCGCCGTCAACCGGTAAAGCCGTGGCAATGAACTGGAAAAGGTGTTCACAGTGATCCATCAAGTCCCGGTAGGTGGCGCCGGCTTCATACCATTCCAGCATGGTGAATTCTTCCAAATGCCGTTTCCCTCTTTCTTCCCGGCGGAAGCACTTGCAGATCTGGAAAATTTTTGGAAATCCGGCTGAAAGCAGTCGTTTCATGCAGAGTTCCGGCGAAGTCTGAAGATACCAGTCTCCGGCAGGATGGGCGGCAATAAATGGTTCCGGAGCCGGGGCGGGAATCCGGACGGGGGTATCCACATCAAGAAAGTGACGGCTTGTGAAAAAATCACGGACGGCCTGGATGATTTTTGATCGAAGGATCAGATTTTTGGCAATTCGCTGCTGCTTGTCAATCAATTTACGATTTTCTCCGGACGAGATAAGTGTCGTCAACGCGATTCTGGAGAAAAATCATGTCATAATTTGTTTCACTGGCGGAATCATACCATTCAAAACCCTGTTCCCGGCATGCGCTGCAAGCTTTTCTGGGAACATGGACGGCTAAAATATGCTGCCCGATATCGGAGGTTGAATCAATTTTCAGTGTCCCGCCGCAATCCCTGCAAATACGGATGGTTTCATTCTGGTGTTCATAAAATCCATCCGTATCATAAATGATACTTCGCCGCCGCTTGTCGAATTTTTTGTCTGACTTCATCCGCATCCGGATCAGTTCCCGGGCATTCCAGTTGGACATGACGGTGTCGCAGGTCCTTTTGATTACCTGCGTGATCTGTTCGGACTGGCGCAGCTTGTTGTGGTCATACCCCGGTTCCTTGACGTTGCTGTAATCCATGCCGGCCATCGCCAGGATAATTCCCACATTCACATAAGGCAGGGCGCCTTCAATGGAATAACCGCCTTCCAGTACGGCAATATCAGGTCTTAAAAGCCGTGTTAAGTCGGCATATCCCTGGGCGGAAAAATGCATGTTGGTCAGCGGGTCGGTGAAATGGTTATCCTGTCCCGCGGAGTTCACAATAATATCCGGTTTGAACTGATCAAGAATCGGAAGCACCAGCTCCCTGATCACGTACAGAAACCCTTCTTCGGAGGTATAGGGCGGCAGGGGAACGTTTAACGTGGTGCCCGCGGCCATGGGACCGCCCAACTCCTCCGGAAAACCGGAACCCGGATAGAGGGTTCGGCCGTCCTGGTGAAGGGAAATAAACATGGTGTCCGGGTCATGCCAGTAGATATCCTGGGTTCCATCACCGTGATGGCAGTCTGTATCAATGATGGCCACCCGGTCGACATTATATGCGGACCGGATATGCTCAATCATGATGGCTTCATTGTTGACATTGCAGAAGCCTCTGCCGCCATGAACCACCCGCATGGCATGGTGACCCGGCGGCCGGACAAGGGCAAACCCTCTTTCAATCTTTTTTTTCATGACCGCGTCGGCGATGGTTTTGGCGCCGCCGGCGCTGATGAAATGGGATTCGGTCATCACCGATCTTTCGTCCGGTGCGCAGAAGTGAACCCGCTGAACATCTTTGATTTCCACCAGGTTGGGTTTGTATTCGATGATGCCCTCAATATCCAGAAGGCCTTCTTCAAACACCTGGTCCTGAGTATACAGCAGTCGTTCTTCTCTTTCCGGATGGGTGGGACTGATGGCCCAGTCATAGGCCGGGAAAAAAATCAGGCCGGTTTTATGTTTCGCGGTCAGCATTGGGTGCTCCAAAATAATGTTATTGGCTTCGCAAAAAAGTCCAGAATGAGTTCACATGGCGGCAATTTTGTCGGTGATCATTTTGTACTGGTGGATCAAGCCGGGTTTGATCTGCAGCTTGATGCGGATATTCTTGCCGGTTAACCGAAAGCCCCGGACCATATTGAACTCTAAGTTTTCTAAAACATCCAGGTCCAGGTCATCAATATTCGCGCCGGACTGGAGCGCCTTTTGCCTGAGCAGATCATATCCCAGTTCCAGTGCGTCTTTTCGGGTGAAATTTGATTTGATCGGTGTTGAAAAAGATTCTTCAGGCGCCATGGCAATCCCTTTCTGGGTGTCCGCGAACAGGGTTACTTCGCATGTGGTTCTTGAAAGCGCGGTGCCGACGGCGTTGGCAACGGACCATTGGGGAACCCGCTGGACCGTGAACTCGGAAATTTGCTCCATGTGTTCGGCAAAATAGGATGCCGGTCCCCCAAGCACCAGGATATGTCGCGGTTTTAACTGATAGCCGGTCAACAGTTCCTTAATGGTGTAAACCGGTTTGCGGTTGATCCGCTCGATCATTTCACGGGCTGCGGTCAAAATGTCCTGGCACGCCAGGTCAAAAATTTCAAAAGCCGCCTCTTCAACCGTGAGGCCGAGTTTTTCCGCAATGGGAGCAATCCCCTGGATGGATTTGTTTTTGTCTCCGCTTTCGTCATGGGTCTTACCGAGCACGAAGAGTGCGTCCGTGGGAGTCGGGGTCGATCCGCCGTAAGCCATGGCCGGACCGAGCCGGTCCGGACCTATTTTTAATGTATTCCCTTCCAGACGGACAACGCTGTCTCCGCCAATGCCGATGGAATAACTGTTCAACGCGCGAATCAGGGTTTTATATGTTCCGATTTCAATGCCTAAAGGAGAAAGCAGGGGCACCTGGTTGATCAGTACGGCCATATCGGTGGTGGTGCCGCCGATATCCATGACAAGGGTTTCACCCGCTTCGGGGGCAAACGCCACTGATCCCATTACGCTGGCGGATGGTCCGGAAAGCACCGACTGGCCGGGAAAATCGATGGACGCATCAAAATGCATGGTGCCGCCGTCCGCTTTTAAGATGTAGATGGGAATGGAAATCCCTTTCTGATTTAAGCTCGACTTGACGGCTTCAAAGAATTCCTTGTGGATCGGATACACGGACGCGTTTAAAAATGTGGTGGCAATCCGGCGGGGAAAATTGAGAAGGCCGGAAATCCGGTGACCTAAAAATATTTTGTCAAAATAAGGGGCTAAAATTTTTCCGATCGCCAGTTCATGGTCCGGGTTTCGGGCTGAAAATTTTCCCACCACACCCACATGTCTGATCCCTTGGGATTTGAGCCGGCGGGCGATTTCTTCGATCTGATTTTTGTCAATGGGGTCGATCTCTCTGCCGCTATGATCAATGGCGCCGGAAACAATGAAATAATGTTCGTTGGTGCGGAATATTTCAGGGTCGATTCCCGGCCCCCCGGAAACGACCATTCCGGCTGATGATAACTTGTTCCGGACAATGGCATTGGTCGTAAGGGTTGTGCTGAGAACCGCGTGGGTGATCTTTTCATAAGGAATGTTTTCGGTGATTTTTTCGATGCCGGTCAGCACGGTTTGAAAAAGCGCCGAGGTATTCGTCGGAACTTTGATCTTTCTTTCCAGACCGTTTTCGCCGACAAGGACGATATCCGTATGCGTGCCGCCAACGTCCAGTCCAATGATCATATTTTTTCCTCGTTGATGGTGCGCTTAAAAGAGATCGGTTTCCGTGAAAGGCATATCAACAACCTGTTACACAATAAAGAAAGAATAAATCCTACAAAAAGCGCGCAAATATTAAAATAGCAACTATTTTAACTTGTTTAATCTTTAACTAAAAACTTCTTTATTGTCAATGTTCCTCTGTGGCCGGCATTTTTTAAACGATCATAATATTTGTGTCTTTACAAAAAAATCGGGAGTTGATACCCATTAATCTTAAAAGTTTCATATAATTGGCGGCTTATCCATTTTAAGCCGGTTGTTCGGGCAGGAAGAAAAAATGACCGATGAATATTTTATGAAAAAAGCACTGGCCCAGGCGGAAGATGCGTTTTCAGCCGGGGAATTCCCGGTGGGGTGTGTGATTGCGGATACAAAGAATATCCTTGCCACCGGTTTTCGGCACGGCACCACCGGACAGCATCCAAATGAGATCGATCATGCTGAGATCGTGGCGTTAAGAGCCCTTTATGAAAAGAAAACAGATGTAAATAATGACCAGTTGACGCTCTACTGCACTATGGAGCCCTGCCTGATGTGCTTTGGCGCCGTTCTGATCAGCGGAATACGCAGAATCGTATATGCTTATGAAGATGCAATGGGCGGGGGAACGCAGTGCGGGCTTTCGAATCTGCCGCCTCTTTATAGTGGCAAAGACGTATCAATTGTTCCCCATGTATTGCGGCGGCAAAGCCTTGTGCTTTTCAAGGCGTTTTTTTCACAGCCTGAAAACGACTACTGGAAAAACAGCCTCCTGGCGGAATACACGCTGGCCCAGAAAATTTAAATTCAACGACATACTTAAACAACGGAACAATCCATGACGATGCCTGAGACCGAAAACAAAATCGAAAACCATCCGATGATGAAAAAAGACTGGTATTACAGTATTGAAATTGAGCCCGGAATTTTTACTCCGGGTCGGGGACACCGGAATATTATCCTCACAAGAGATCTGTTGAAAGGGATCGACGTTGCGGGGAAAAACTGCCTGGATATTGGCGCCATGGAAGGCCTGATATCCATCCTGCTGTGGCGGCGGGAAGCAGCAAAAGTGACGTCCTATGACCGGGTTGATTTTTCGGAATGGATCAATTTTATTCAAGAACGGCTGGATGTTCCTTTCAGCTATATCAAAGGAATCAGCCTGAATAAAATTAAGGAGTTTACGGCGCCTTTCGGATTGTGCCCCTATGATGTCGTCATTTTTTCAGGTGTGCTGTATCACATGTTCGATCCGCTTTCCGGTCTGGCAATGGTTCGCGGGTTAACGAGAAACGGCGGCATCATGATTATGGAAACGTCGGCGGTTCTGACCGAAAAAGATGAATGCCTGATGCACTTCAACAATGGCGGGCGGTTCTTTCCCGGAACAAATTACTGGCAGATTTCATTTTCATGCCTTGATTATCTGCTGCGGCTGCTCCATTTCGAAGTGCTGGATGTATCCTATTATAAAAGTTTCACGGTGGAAGGCATACAGCAGGGCCGTATTGCAATTGTCTGCAGAGCGGTGGACGGCCCGGTGGTAAGCATCGGCGATCAATGGATGCCGAAGACCATTGGTGAATGTTATCTTCCCGATTTCGAAGAATTTATTGACTGGGATACACTAAAAAGGAGAAATACGGGGGATGTGCCGTATGCGTCTGACAAAAAAGCGGGCGTTTTTCATGCGGGAACCGCTTCCTTAAATGTATTTGAGTCGGTCAAAATAATACCGGAAACAAAATTAACGGATCCGGATGCTCAGATAAAGCTTAAGCTCGACGCCATGAGTTGATCACGGCACCCTTTTTGCCGCCCGGTAAATTTTTAACGCAATAGCTGAAGATGACACATACTTTATTCACCGTAAGTCCCATCCATTATGAAAACAATTTTCCCGAAGAACTGAATGCGCTGGCTGAAGAGAAATGGGAAGCGTTTGTTCAGGCTTGCGGAAAGAGAAATCTCCCGCCTTTAGAAAACCTTGAAGTTGTCGAGACCGTAAAAAAAATATTTGTTTTCAGCGATTTTCTGGCCAAACGATGTGTCCGGAACCCGGAATTGCTGGTCGACCTGATGGAAACCGGAGATTTGTTGAGGGCTTATGATACCGGGAATTATGAAAACAGGATTACAAATGAATGTCGTGAAGTCGCTGATATTGAGAGTTTGACCGAGGTTTTGAGAAAGATCCGGAACCGGGAAATGGTAAGGATTGCATTCCGGGATATTTCAGGAAGGTCGAATTTGCCGGAAACCATGGCGGATCTCTCAGCGCTTGCGGATGCCTGTCTGGAAAGCGCGTTGTCGGTGATATATCAATTGATGATTGAAGAATACGGCACACCGATCGGAAAAAGCGGTCAGGCCCAGCGTCTTGTGGTGATCGGTTTCGGCAAGCTCGGCGGCCGGGAACTCAATTTTTCATCCGACGTGGACCTGATGTTTGCATTTCCGGAAAGCGGAAAAACACAAGGCCGTGACAAATCATTATCCAATGAAGTGTTCTTTGCCCATCTGTGCCATCGGTTGATTGACGTGATCGGAAAGAACATGACAGACGGGTTCGTTTTTCGGGTGGACGCCCGGCTTCGTCCTTATGGAGAGTCCGGTGCGATTGCCATGAGCTTTGATGCCTTGGAATCCTACTATCAGGACCAGGGGCGCGAATGGGAGCGCTATGCAATGATCAAGGCAAGGGTCGTTGCCGGCGATCAATCTTCCGGAAGCGAACTGCTGGACCGGTTGAAACCCTTTGTGTACCGGCGGTATCTTGATTACGGCACATTTGAATCCTTGCGGGATATGAAGCGGAAAATAGAGCGGGAAGTCACCCGGAAAGGAATGCAGGCAAACATCAAGCTCGGTCCCGGCGGCATCCGGGAAGTGGAATTCTTCGGACAGATTTTCCAGCTGATCAGGGGGGGGGTCAATATTGATTACCAGCGGCGCGGCATTCTGGTCATCCTGCAGACCCTGGCCAATGATAAAAATATTTCCGACCGTGTGAAGGATGAGCTCACCGATGCGTATGTATTTTTGAGATATGTGGAAAACCGGCTGCAGATGGCGGATGATCGTCAGACCCACAGCTTGCCGGAGAATGAACAAGGTCGATGCCGGCTGGCACTTTCCATGGGATATCAGGACTGGCAGGCATTTTCAGAATCACTGGACGGGCACATGCGCAATGTGCACGGTCATTTCATAGCGCTGCTGGTCAGGGAGGATTCAGAGAGCCGGATGGATGATCGGATGAAATGCATCCGTGACGTGTGGCAGAATTTGTCCAACGTTGACGCCAATCTGAAGTCACTGAAAGCACTCGGTTTTGATCCACCGGAGGAGGCGTTTCCGATTCTCCAAAATTTTCTGGAAATTATCAAATCAAGCGACATCAGTCTGGAAGGCAGACAACGTATCGATCACCTGATGCCGCACATTATGGAATCATCTGCCGCATCAGAAAATCCCGTGCGGGTGCTTAGACGGATTTTTGAACTCATTAAAGCCATTCGCGGCCGTTCCTGCTATGTTTCCCTGTTAATCGAAAATGCGGATGCGTTGAGGCAACTGGTCAAGCTGGCTGAAGCCAGCCCATGGATTATGTCATTTCTATCCCGTCATCCGCTGTTGCTGGACGAGCTGCTCGATCCCCGGACCCTTTATGCGCCGGTGGAAAGAGAGGATCTTAAAAAAGAAATCAAGCTTCGCTTCGCGCGGTTGCCGGAAGCGGACCTGGAGTCCCAGATGGATGACCTGCGCATATTTAAGCAAATTAATACCCTCCGCATCTGCGCGGCCGATGTGGCCGGCCTCTTGCCATTGATGAAAGTCAGCGACCGCCTGACCTATCTGGCGGAAGCGATCCTTGAGCGGGTCATGGAGATGGCGTGGGATCACCTGGTCGAAAAATACGGACACCCATCGCGGGGGAACGATGACGGGCAAAAAGGCTTCGGCATCATCGCTTACGGCAAACTGGGCGGGTATGAACTCGGGTACGCGTCTGACCTTGACCTGGTTTTTCTGCATACCGGAGAAAAAGGATATACCCGGGGCGGTCAACAAAAGCCGGTGGATAATGACCAGTTCTATGTTCGTCTCGGGCAGCGGATCATTCATCTGATGACCGCCATGACCCGGACCGGAAAATTATATGAGACGGATATGCGCTTAAGGCCCAGCGGAAGTGCCGGTATTCTCGTCACGCATATTGACGGGTTCTCGGATTATCAGAAAAACAGGGCCTGGACATGGGAGCATCAGGCACTCATCAAAGCCAGGGCGATTACCGGTGATGTTAGCGTCCGGGAGGGATTTGAAAAGATCCGGGAGGAGATTCTTTCAATGGACAGGGATGAATCCCAGCTGCGGGCCGGCATTTGCGACATGCGGGCCCGAATGAGAGCTCAGCGGACAGTGACGGCAGACGGGCATTTTGATATTAAAAATGATCCGGGCGGTATTGTGGACATTGAATTTATGGTTCAGTTTCTGGTCCTGTTAAACGCCCGCCGGTTTCCCTCTCTGATGAAATGGACGGATGTCGTGCGGCAGTTGAACAGTCTGGCGCTGGCCGGAATATTTGATGATAAAACTGCCTATGTCCTCAAGCA
>JAHECJ010000406.1 GCA_024641805.1 Desulfococcus sp. | reverse complement strand
ACTTTGTTTTTGAAATAGAAGCGATATGATGTTGTTACGAGCCCGGAGAGCAGTATGGCTATTGCAGTACTGCATGATGCGGAGACAGTCCAGTATTCAAGTGGCCTGCCCCCATTTTCTGTACCACCTTTTAAGTTAGATTTTTTTGTTTAGACTGCACTGTAGAGCAATGTGATTATTTTTCCCGGAAAGAAAATGTCAGAAGAAAAATGTTCAGGGGAAAACACCCGTTTTTTTCAAATGGGTGAACAAGGTGTCCGGGGTGTCCACGGGTGTCCGCAGGGTGTCCAGAGGGTAAAAATGCAGGACGAAAAAGCATAAGTTATTGAAATTCATGGTGACCCCAACGGGGTTCGAACCCGTGTTACCGGCGTGAGAGGCCAGCGTCCTAGACCACTAGACGATGGGGCCATGAATGTGAATTCGATCTAATTTGTTTTTATTCCAATCGTTTTTGAAATAATCGGGTGATTACACCGATTTATGACACATATATTTGGGCGAAAGAATTTTGTCAAACACTATTTTCTCAATCCCGCGCCGGTTTTTTGCCCCTTCTAAATCCCAGGACCAGGTAAATGAGCCAGCCGAAAAAGGGAATCAGAGTGATCAGCCACCAGGCGGCTTTCTCGCCCGGGGATTTGAATTGTTTTATTGAGATATCAACCAGCATCCAGATGGTCAGCAAAAGAAACGGGATGGTCATAGCGATGAAGGTTGTGACGGTTTTAAGTTCCATTAAGTCTTTTACCTGCTGAAATTAATTGGGTTCCCCTTTGTTTTTTTTAGTCTAACCACCTGCCATTTATCCGGATTTCAGTTTTTCGGTAATATTTAAAACGGTTTCAACATAATAGGAGCTGTGATTGTAATGATAGACGACTTTACCGGCTTCTTCCCGGCTGATGCCGGGCTTCCATCCATAGTGCTTCAGGTAATTGGCTATGCTGGCAATCGCATCTTCGTGATGAAACAGGTTCACGCTGCCGTCGTTGTTGCCGTCTTCGGCTAGAATGATGATATTGCTGGGCATGAACTGTGCGATACCCATGGCCCCGGCATAGGAGCCGTTGATGCTGTATGGGTCCATGCCTTCTTTGTTAACATAGGTGATGAAGGCGATCAGCTCTTTGTATGCCCATTCTGATTTTTTGACCGCCTTTTTTTCATACTCCGCCCGGGTGATCCGGTTTTTTTCGGGAATTTTATTCCAGAACCGGTCCCGTATGGATTTATCTTCCAATGCGGCCATGGTCGATAGAATGTTGATGACCGGGCAATTGCCCACATAAGTACCCAGCCGGGTTTCCACCAGCATGATCGCCGTGATGACTTCCTTATCCACGCCGTAATTAATTTCAGCTTTCATCAGGTCGGCATAATGGGATCGTATATAGTCACTGGCTTTCTGGATGGATTTTTCTGAAAGAAACTGATCGTAGTTCAGTGTGCTCTCCTGGTGACGAAAATAGGAGGAGATCCCCTTGACATCAAAAAATACCGAGGGGTTGCTGTATATGTGATCGATCTGTTCTTTGGAGAAATGGGCATTCTTATCATTGGTTAAGCGGTTCTGGAGGCTTTGAAAACTGATACTCTCCTCAGCGGAACAGGCGGTCGTTGGAATGGCAGCAACAAGGAACAGGATAAGAAACATGCGGATGATCCGGGAAGATCTGTCCGGAATCAGGGTCGGAACGTTTCTCACAAAGCACCTCCAGTCTGAATTTTCGGGGTTTTATGATTGGCTATCGTCAGTGGAATATCATACTGCTCCCGCCTTGTAAATGCCGAGATATAACGGTAGCCGCTTTTTATGAGCAGGTCGATGGCCTTGTCAAAATGCCGGGCCACCTGCTGCGGCTGATGGGCATCTGATCCGATGGTCATGCGGATATTTTTTTCACGGCATTTTTTTATCAAGGACGTATTTGGATAAAATTCATTTGCCTTATGGGTGTAGCCGCTTGTGTTTAATTCCACCGTAAGGCGTTTATCGCTTATTTTAGATAATATTTCATCAAATTTCTTTTCAAAATCAGACGAAGGGCGGCGGCCGAACTTTTTGAAGATATCCAGATGGCAGATGATATCCACATGGGTATTTTCGATCATCTCATCCAGGACCGCAAGGTAAAGTTCGCATATCTCGTCGATGCTTTTACTTTCGCGGGCTTCGGTATCCTTTGAACTGACGATGTTGATGCGGTCAATAAAATGAACCGAACCGCCGATCACGTCAAAATCATATGGTGCAATAATTTTTGTTACAATTGGCGCGTTTTTCGGGTCATAATCGACTTCAAGCCCTACTTTCACGCGGATATGATTTTTATAGGTGTTCGCCAGGCGACGGGTGGTTTGATAATATAGCGGGACGTAGTCCGGTCTCATGGACAGGTGCCTGCCGCTTTCATGCAGGGTCAGGTGATCCAGAAAACAGATTTCAGAAAGTCCGGCGTCAATGGCATTCCGGATGTATTGGTCCATGGAGCCGTTTGCATGGTTGCAAAGCGATGTGTGAACGTGGTAATCAATCATAAAAGCCAGCCGGGTTGATAGATGGGGGCATTGCGCAAGTTTGCTTGATTCCGGTAATTCTGCAGGCCGGGCGAAAACAAGTATTTCATACGGGGCATCATAATCATATTCGTCATCATAATCAATGGGATTTAAAATGCCGAACATCTTCGGCCGTAAAAAACTGTTTGTATATCAGGCATCGATCGGTTTTTTGATTACAGAATCTGTTGTCGGTATTTGTTGAAATTCAGGGAAAGCGGTTAAGAAATGAAAAAGACAAAAACCATCTACTGTTGCCAGGCATGCGGTTACCAGGCATTCAAGTGGCTCGGACGTTGTCCGGACTGCGGCGGCTGGGATTCATTTGCTGAAGAGCGCAAGGCACCGGTGACCGGACCGGGAGCGCGGTCCGGGAAAGCAATGCCTCAAAGCGAGCCGGTCTCCATTGATTCGGTGATCATCGATGATGACAACCGGACGATGACCGGGGTTAATGAATTTGACCGGGTGCTGGGCGGCGGGATCGTCGCCGGCAGTCTGGTCCTGATCGGCGGAGATCCCGGCATTGGAAAATCGACCCTCCTGCTCCAGGTGATTCACGGGCTGGCGGAACGGCATAAAAAAATTTTATACATTTCCGGCGAGGAGTCCATCCGGCAGATTAAAATGCGGAGCCAGCGTCTGGGAGCGCTTTCCCCGGGCATGCTGGTTGTTTCGGAAATCGACATTGATGTCATACTGAATATGGTGGATTCGGTTTCACCGGATGCGGTGGTGATTGATTCCATCCAGACCATGTTCAGCCCGGATGTGTCATCCGCGCCCGGAAGCGTCAGCCAGGTGAGGGAAGCCACCATGAAACTGATGCTGATGGCCAAGCAGACGGGCATTCCCACTTTTCTGATCGGCCATGTGACTAAAGACGGGGCCATTGCCGGGCCAAGGATCATGGAGCACATGGTGGATACGGTATTGTATTTTGAAGGGGACCAGAATCATGAGTTCCGCGTCCTCCGGGCAGTGAAAAACCGGTTCGGCTCTACAAATGAAATCGGCGTGTTTGAAATGAAAGAGAGCGGTCTGG
>JAHECJ010000405.1 GCA_024641805.1 Desulfococcus sp. | reverse complement strand
TAAACTTTTTATCCACATAGGCCTTGTCTATAAAAATATCTTTATCCTCAATATCCGGCGCATCGAATAAAATATCTTCCAGCAAATGCTCCATCAGTGTATGAAGCCTGCGCGCGCCTATATTCTCCGTTTGGTTATTAACGTCTTCAGCGACCTGGGCAATAGTTGCCACCGCTTCGTCGTTAAACGACACATATACCCCTTCAGTCCGCAACAAGGCAATATATTGCAGAAGCAAGGCGTTTTTCGGTTCGGTCAAAATACGGATGAACTCCTTCCTGCCCAGTGAATCGAGTTCGACCCGGATAGGGAACCGGCCCTGGAGTTCCGGAATCAGATCCGAAGGCTTGCTGACACTAAATGCGCCGGAAGCAATGAACAAAATATGATCTGTTCTCACCGGCCCGTGTTTTGTTGTCACGGTACTGCCCTCAACGATCGGCAATAAATCCCGCTGGACCCCTTCCCGGGATACGTCCGGGCCGCTGCCGCCTTCTTTTCCGGCAATTTTGTCTATTTCATCGAGAAAAATAATGCCGTGCTGTTCAGCTTTTTCAATTGCTTCCTTGACGACCTTATCCATATCCACAAGTCGCTGTGCTTCATCCTGGGACAAAATTTCAAGGGCCTCGGCAACTGTCACCTTTCTTTTTTTGGGTGATCCTTTGGGCATCATTCCGCCGAGCATATCTTTAAAATTGATCCCCATCTCCTCCATGCCGGCGCTTGAAAAAATCTCCACCATGGGCATCGACCGGTCCGCGACTTCCAGATCGACAAACCGATTATCCAGACGTCCCTCACGGAGCATCTTACGCAGTTTTTCACGCGTTGACGAGGTGATTTTTTCTTCACCAACCGGTTTGAGATCTACGGAAAATTCATTTAATCCGTGAACATTGCTGTTCTGCCTTTCCTTTGGTTCAGGAAGAAGTATATCCAGAATCCTTTCTTCGGCAATTTCCCGGGCTTTTACCTGAACCGTTTCCTGTTCGCGGGACTTAATCATATTGATACTCAGCGCCAGAAGATCCCGGACCATTGACTCCACATCACGGCCGACGTATCCGACTTCCGTGAACTTCGAGGCTTCAACTTTTATAAACGGGGAATCCGTCAACCGGGCCAGCCGCCGCGCGATTTCAGTCTTTCCCACGCCCGTGGGACCAATTAAAATAATGTTTTTGGGGGCAATCTCTTCACGAAGATCTTCCTCCACGTTCTGCCGCCGCCATCGATTTCTGAGCGCTATCGCGACGGACCGTTTCGCCCGGTCCTGACCGATAATATATTTATCAAGTTCACTGACTATTTCTGCTGGTTTTAAATCACTCATTTTAAAATTTTCTTTTCACTAACAGGTTGAATAAACTTCTTCATAAAATTCCGGATCAATACAAACAATCAGACAATTCTGAAATAAAAATTTTAAAATTCTTCAATTGTCACGATATCATTGGTATACACACACACATTGGCCGCGATCTTCATTGCTTCCCCGACAATGTCACGCGCGCTTAACTTTAAGGCTTCCGCATGCTTTAAAAGGGCGGTTGCAGCGGCATGCGCCGCGATCCCGCCCGACCCGATGGCGATTACTCCTTCATCCGGTTCGATCACATCCCCGTTTCCGGAAATCAGAAGCATCTGAGTCGCATCCACGGCAATCATCATGGCTTCCAGCCGGCGAAGATATTTATCCGTGCGCCAGTCACGCGCCAGTTCCACGGCGGAACGAACAAGATTCCCATTGTAGCGTTCCAACTTGGTTTCAAGTTTTTCAGAAAGTGTCAGAGCATCTGCCGTCGCCCCGGCAAACCCGACGACTATGCAGTCATTGTAAATCCGCCGGACTTTTCGGGCATGATGTTTTACCACCGAATTATTTAATGTGACCTGGCCGTCCCCGGCGATGGCCATTTTCCCGTTATACCTGACTGCAAGAATGGTTGTTCCATGGAAATTCATCATTTCTCTGCTTTCTTATAGGTTTTATCTACCCTTAAACAAACAACTTCTGACGGCAAAGTATAAAAGCGCCAAATTCAAGGCACGCAAATCCTTCGCAATGATTCGTACGTTTTGTACTTTGAAGCAGCGAAGGATGCAGCGCAACGCAGAATTTGGACTTTTTACAAAGCCGTCATTACTTTCTCGGATGCGCCGAGTCATACGCCGCCATTAATCGGTCGATGCTGACATGCGTATATTTCTGTGTTGTGGAAAGCTGCTTATGCCCAAGCAATTCCTGAACTACCCGCAAATCAAGACCTGCATCCAGCATATGGGTGGCGAATGAGTGTCTTAAATCATGGGGAGAAACCGGTACCGCCAGCCCCGCCTCGCGGGAGCATTTATCAAGTATCCGCGCCACCGATCTGGCGGTCAGCCGGCCCTTATTTTTATTTAAAAACATCGCCCCTTTGTGGTTGTCCGGAGCTGCCTTTTGCATATACAGACAGTTACGGTATTCCTTTATCCAGTCGAGTGATTTTTTACCAATCGGAACAATCCGTTCCACATTTCCTTTTCCGGTCACCCGAATGACCTTGCCTGAAAAATCCACATGCTCCAGGTTCAATCCAACCAGTTCGGAAACGCGGATGCCCGTGGAATACATTGTTTCCAGCAAGGCCCGATCCCTTTTGCCGGTCAGGGTGTCGGTTTTGATGGAATCCAGCAACCGGAACATGACATCGACCGTCAGGTATTTCGGAATCGGTTTATCCTGCTTCGGCGTTATTACTGAAGTTGCCGGGTTTTCCGAAATAACCCCGTGCCTTTCCAGAAATTTGAAAAAAGATCTGATTGCTGACAGTTTACGGGCAACCGATGATTTTTTAATGCTCTGCTTGTGCAAAAAGCCAAGATAACTTCGGATAATCAACCCGCTGATGGCAGCTACATCATTGATATCAATATCATTTTCATCGTCATAGGTTAATACCAGCGCCTTGTTCGCGAGAAAATATGCAATAAAATCTTCCAGGTCGTTTGTATATGCCCGGCAGGTATTTTCGGAATATCCTTTCTCTGTGGAAAGAAAATTCACGAATGTATCCAGCAACTGTTTTAATGAGTCATAGTTCATTTAAACGCAATCAATGATTCCAGTTCCTGCCAGTTTTCGACCTCGCAAAAGGGATGCGGCCTTCGGTTCCAAGGCTGTTTGAAAACAATCGGATGAATACCGGCTTTACTTAATGTAAAACAGGTCTCCAGTCGATCCTCAACAAAGTATTTAATCCCCCTGCTTAAAAGGACTTCCCGCTTATCATCAAAAGACCCGGTGGCAACAATTTCAACACAATCCGGTCCAAGGGACAAGGTATCAAATATCCATTGCCTGGCCTGGCCGGCATCCGGCCGGGCCGTGACAAAAAGCGTCGGGCAATGTGCTTGATTCAATTTTCGCAAAACGACCGGCGCTCCGTCTATGGGTGCCAAAGCACCTGAATAATTCCCTCCCAGGATGCAGTCAATAATTTGTATGAAAGTCGGCTCTTCAATTCCGGCAATCCCTTGCAGACTGTATTCCGTGATATCCTCATATTTGATATCACGGATGCCAAACTCCTCTCTGGCGATTTCAATAAACAATGTCATGG
>JAHECJ010000404.1 GCA_024641805.1 Desulfococcus sp. | reverse complement strand
ATAACGGCACCGGTAATACACACAATGGGTTTTTGTTGCGGACGCCCTTAAATCATAAAAAAGCCGTGCTTTGCCGGACAGTTCCACCATTCCCATGGATAAAGACCGGATTCTTGACGTGGGGGTGTTTTCCACCATTCTCCGGTAATACAGAAGGAGCAGGGAATAGCAGAACATCAGGAAGCCTGCAGCCACAATCGCTGATGCAGCGGAAGCTCTCCAGAAAATATGGTGGCGGGCAACGCTTTTCAGTCCGGACATAAAAAAAGAAAATGGCGATACGATGACGATCAGGCCGACAATTATCTCAGGCAGAGATGTTTGGAAGAAGGCGGTTATCCGGGAGTAATCCATATCCGGTGGGGGTTGAAGGCCTTTTGAAAGATTCATCCCGGAATTAGTGGCGCCGGCGCTGTCATCACATGCTGCTGCATTGGTGTTTTTATTTGGCGGCTGGCTTTTATCGGTTTCAAACGGCAGCAGTTTGTGCTCGACCGCGGCAAGCATGTAAGCGGCGTATCGTCCTAGTTCGGATTCCACGGAAGATTTGCCCCGGGCCCATTCCGGGTTGGCACCGGGCAAGAGGGAGAGTCCGAAATTCTCATCCGTAATGCCGGATTTTGCCAAAGCCATGGCCTCATTGACCATGACCCGGAAGTTGGATCCTTTGCTGGGCGTCATTTTTTCGTTGAGTCCCATGTATGAAAATATATTTGAATCAACATAAACGCCGGTTGCCGGTGTCCCGTTCAGTTTATAAAAAACCGCCGCAGGCTTGGCGATGGATATTTTTTTTAGGATTTCGTCAAATCGTCTGTTGATGGTATTGCCGGTGTATGCCATGGCGGTCATCATCTGTCTGACGGTTTGTCCGGACAGATCGGTGACGATAATCAGAAGTTCGGTCTCCTGAGTAATTTTAAAAAGGGTATTTTCGCCGGCGTCCAGAAATGTAATGGATGAATCGGTCAGATTGATGTGACGCGCAGCAGGCGGGAGCTTTCCGTTTTTGATAAAATCCTTTGTGACCACCGCGGCATTCAACCCAATGGATTTCATATCAGCCGCGCATTTTTTCAAATCATCGAAAGGACAGCTGATGTTCAATGCGCCGATTCCCGGACCGGTCAGCCGCATCCTGAGTTCGCTCTGGTTGATACCGGTGATGGCCTCTGCCTCAGGCAAAATTTCAAGGACATCTTCAGAAAGAGCAGGGCGCCGGTTATAAAGGAGAAATCCCTTGTGCCGGTCTGTTTTCGAATGACCCGATGGATGGGATGAGTTTGTCATGAATATGGCCGATTTCCTGTCCGCAAGAAAAACCCGCAAGAAGGAACGGACCGGTTCTTTCTTGCGGCCAAAACTTTTCATTTATTATCATAAATCCGTCAGGCAGAAAAACGAAAAATTAAGTTCTCCCGTTACGCGTGGTTTCTTAGTTTCAGGGAAACCGGATGCGGGTGCAGATACGTCTGGGACTTAAGATACGGCTGATGATACTTCCGGGCATAGTGGTTAATCATTGTGGTCGGCACGATCAGAGGGACTTCGCTTTTCCGGTATTGATCGATAATGTCCAGAAGTTCCTGTTTTTCATCAGTTGAAATGTCCTTTTTAAAATATCCCATAAGATGCATCAGTACATTGATGTTTTTCTTAACAGTAGTATTCCCTCTTAATGCGTCAAGAAGCATTAATTCATACTGATCATATAAATCATCCACACCTATGGAAGCACCTGTTGCAACCAGCTTGCCCATTCGCCTGTAAATACTCTGGTTATGGGAAAGGATAAGCAGTTTATTGCGGGTATGAAAATCAATTAAATGCTTTATCTGTTTTTCATGGGAAAGGATATCGCGCCAGCGTTTTAACGTAAAAAGCGTTTCAATAAAATTTTCGCGCAGTTTGGGATCGTGGAGTCGGCCGTCATCTTCCACCGGTAATCGTGGAAACCGTTTCATAAATGCGCGGGCAAAAATTCCAATGCCCTGCTTGAGGGGAACGCTCGTATTGCTGTATACGCTGATCCGCTCCAATCCGCAGCTGGGGGATTTGGATTTAAAAATAAACCCGCAAAGGTCTTTTTCAGCAAGTTCGTTTAATTTTTCTTCAGACCACGCTATCATTGGGTCGGTGTGATCAATTTTTGTTTTCCACGTTACCAGCCGGCAAGTTTCCGGGTCGCCTTCCAATCGGAGGGTTTCCCTGGGAGTTCCCAGCCCGCATTCGGATTCAGGGCAGACTGCGACGAATTCAAGATATTCCCCCAGCGTATCGGTTATGAATCGATCCTGTTTGTGATCCCCATCCCATCGGACTTTGTTGCCGAGCAGGCAGGAACTGATGCCGATTTTAATTTTTTCTTCCATCCATATTTCTCCTTGCCCATAAAATTTTATCTAATTGATAATATGATTATTTCATCGATAAAGCGAGTTTTTAATTGAAAGTTTACGTTGACGTTAACGATAAAGTTCTTTACTTTAATTTTTTTTCAGGGTAAAAATTATAAAAAAAAATTTGGTTCATAATTAAAATTAGATTTTGTTAAAACATTCAAATCAAAAATATTGTTTTATTTATGGCTGAAAATATCATACATTATTTATTATTCTCGAGTATTCCATCACTTCACATATCTTACCATCATGATGCGCATTTAAAGCCATCACCGCACCAAAGGAGGTCTTGAGTGGACTTTGATCTTTCCAAACAGCAGGAGATGATACGAAAAGAAGTCAGAAAATTTGCGGAGAAAGAAATCGCACCCGCCGCCGTGGAACTGGACGAAACCGAAACCTTCTCCAATGATTTGACCCAAAAAATGGGTGAAATCGGCCTTTTTGGTATGTTCGTTTCAGAGAAATACGGAGGGCAGGCACTCGATTATATTTCGTACATAATTGCCGTAGAAGAGATCGCCCGGGTTGACGGTTCTCAGGCAGCGACCGTTGCAGCAGGGAATTCTCTCGGTATTGGCCCGATTTATTATTTTGGATCGGAAGCTCAGAAAAAAAAATATCTTCCCAAGCTTTCGACCGGCAGCGCCTTATGGGGATTCGGACTCACGGAACCCACGGCCGGATCAGACGCCGGAGGCAGCAAAACAACTGCTGTTTTAGATGGCAATGAGTGGGTGATCAACGGCTCCAAGATATTTATCACAAACGCGGCCTGTGATCTGTCTTTGGGTGTCACCGTGCAGGCGGTAACCGGGAAAAAGCCGGACGGGAAAAATGAATACACCTGTTTCCTGGTGGAACATGGAACGCCGGGTTTTAAATCGGTACCCATGCATAAAAAAATGATGTGGCGGGCATCTAATACGGCTGAATTGTATTTTGATGATGTTCGTATACCCAAAGATAATATTCTGGGGGAGCAGGGGGCAGGTTTTCATCAGATGATGCAGACCCTTGACGGCGGACGTTTATCCATTGGCGCCATGGGACTGGGCGGTGCCCAGGGTGCTTATGAAATTGCCTTGAAATACGCGAAAACCCGCGAACAGTTTGGTAAGCCGATTTCTAAATTCCAGGCCATATCCTTCAAACTGGCGGATGCGGCGATTGAGTTGGAATGTGCGAGGAATCTTCTCTATAAAGCCTGCTGGTTA
>JAHECJ010000403.1 GCA_024641805.1 Desulfococcus sp. | reverse complement strand
CGTGAGCATCGCCGGGGCATTGACTTGATTCGGATCTAATTGTTCCGGCATCGACAAACACGCGAAATCCATATCCGTGGCTGAAAGAAAGTCCAGAAACGGTTTCAGTTCCCGTCCGGTGGGAAGGATTTGATAAGTGACGTTTTCTGCAATCCTGAAAAACGGCGGGCCGTCACCCTGGGGTTCCTTTTTTACCCGTATGCCGGGAACCAGGGCCTGCATTTCTTCGCAAAACGACTGAAATACAAGCCCCCGATCATCCGCAGTCAAATGGATACCCAGGCGGATGTCGACCGCCCCACCCGTCAGCATCCTTTGGATAGTTTCTTTTTCCTCTGGGGTTATCACCTTTAAAGACCTGCCAGCTCATTATACATGGCAATCTCGGGATTGCCTTCAAGGAGCGGTTTTATCGTCTTGAACAGCGCCTTGAAATGCGGGGTGGAACTGTGGACCACCAGCGCATCCGTGTCCTTGTATTTTTCATAAAACAGGAAAACGGTCGGATCGTTCGGGTCCTGGTGGAGTGTGTACACAAGGGTCCCCTCCTCCTCCCTGACCTTGGGAATCATGTCCAGCAGCGCTGTTTTCATCTCATTTTCCTTGCCGGTGAGTGCCTTTATTTTTGCCACAACAACCATTGGTGTCTCCTTCCTTTTTCCGTTTATTAATAATGATGGTGCCCGGGGCCTTTTATTGACGCAAATCCACTGATTCTCCGACCTTCGGGACAAACACGTCATGCCCTTTCTGTTTCAGCGTTTCCTCAAAAGCAAACGTCTGGTCCTCATCCCCATGGACCAGCGCGATCTTCTTTATGTTCAGATTTGATTTTTCAATAAACCGCAGCAGCTCATTTTTATCCCCATGGGCGCTGAATCCGCCGAGCTTGACGACCCGGGCCGCCAGGGGATATTCTTTGTTGAGCAGCCGCATCCTGGGCGGTTTTCCCGTCCGTCCGGATGCTTCGTAAAGCTCGCCCTGCTCCAGGATTCTCCGTCCAAGGGTATGCTGGGCCATATACCCGACAACCAGAATGGTGTTTTTCGGGTCATGCATCTTATATCTTAAATGATGAAGGATCCGGCCGGCTTCACACATTCCGGATGCGGAAATGACAATATGCGGCTTTTTTTCCCGCATCAGCGTCATGGATTCATCCACAGATGCCGTAAAATTCAACTGGTTGAACATAAACGGATTGTCTCCGCTTTTCAAAAAATCCTCATGGGTTTCCCGGTCATACATTTCCGGATGCTCCGCAAAAACCGTTGTGAGTCTCGTTGCCAGCGGACTGTCCACATACACCGGAATCCGGGGAACCTCCTGCCGGTTGTACAATTCATGAATCACATAAAGCAGCTCCTGGGTGCGGCCGAATGCAAATGACGGGATCAGCAGCGTGCCCCCGCGTTCCACCGTATCATTGATCACGTTTCTAAGAAGCGGCGCCATATCCACCACCGGATCATGCAGACGATCCCCGTAGGTGCTTTCCATGATCAGCAGATCGATGTCCCGGTCTTCCTCCGCAAAATTTAAGGTAGGGTCTTCTAAAATCGGCTTGTCAAATCTGCCGATATCACCGGTAAAACATACGGAAAACCGGTTTCCGTTGGTGTTCGTTTTCACGATACTGATGGCCGACCCCAGAATATGCCCGGCATCATAGAGCGTGCAGACCGAGTTTTTGCCCACGGCCACCGGCGTTTCATACGGAACTCCGTCAAAAAAGGTCAGCGCGTGATTCGCGTCTGCTTCCGAGTACATGGGCAAAACCGATTCCAGCTGATATTCCTCGGCCAGTTCATTAATGGCATCCGTGTTTAAGTTGTTTTTACCCTTTTTTAATATTTTCTGAATCTCTTTGGCGTCGGCATCCCGGCTTTTGTCACGACCGGATCCTGATTTAATTTTTGATAGAAGGTTACGCACCATTTTATAATTAAGGTAATTGGCATCCGATTCCTGAATATGGGCGCTGTCCGGAAGCAGATAACCACAGGCATCCGACGTTGCCCGTGTGGAAAGGATGCGCCCGGTGAATCCGTCTTTCGTCAGCAGCGGGATTCTGCCGGAATGATCGATATGTGCGTGGGAAAGGATTAAGCTGGTAATGATTCCCGGATCAAACGGCAGCACCCGGTTTTTCCGGTCCGCCTCTTTACGCCTTCCCTGATACATCCCGCAATCTAAGAGGATGTTATCAGAACGGGTTGAAATCATATGCATCGATCCGGTCACTTCTCTCACGGCGCCATAAAAAGTTACACGCAAAGCCATACTCCTTTGTTTTGAAGTTCGAATTCCAGTGGTTAATCGCTTGCAGTCACCGATCTTACCGCATGTACCCTCGGAATGAAAAGGTTTTCAGAATATTTTTTCATTTTATCCCGCGCATACTCCCATAAGAATGTCCCCAAGTATTTAAAAAAATATTATTTTCTGTTATACAATGATCTGCTTTGAGATTTAAATAAAATAAAAATACAATTTTATTCTCACCTTTGATATGTAATGGTTTATAACTTAAACCAACTATTCAATCACAACCGGAAAAGGAGGAATTACCGGATGTTCTGCATTCATGCACATTTCTTAAAAAAGAGAATGTCCGGTATTTATTGCGACTATGGGAATTAACTTTGTTGAAAAAATTGACAATTTTATAAAAGTAAAAACCGCGCTGATCAGTGTTTCGGACAAATCCGGGCTTGAGACGCTTATCCCCGGCCTTGTAAAGATCAACCCGGGCATCACCATTCTCTCCACCGGCGGAACCTATGGCCGAATTAAAGAAATCCTCGGCAATAAGGGAAAGGGCATTCTGACCCGGGTTTCGGATTATACGGGGCAGCCGGAAACCAGCGGCGGCCTGGTAAAAACCCTTGATTTTAAAATTTATCTGGGCCTTCTCACAGAAACCTACAATGAATCCCATCAAAATGATCTGACCCGGACCAGCGGCCGCCCCATTGATATGGTCGTCGTCAACCTCTACCCGTTCCAGGAAACCGTTCAAAAAGAAGGCGCCACCGCGGAAATGGCCCGTGGAAACATTGATATCGGCGGCCCGTGCATGATCAGGGCATCCGCCAAGAATTTCCTGCGTGTTGCATCTGTTGTGGACCCCAGGGATTATGAGAGCATCCTTAAGGAACTTACCACAAACAAAGGTATGACCCGCCTTGAAACCCGTTTCCGCCTGGCGCAAAAAGCATTTGCCCATACAGCGGTTTATGACCGGGCGATTGCCGATTATCTCATGGAAAAATCAATGGATGATGTCCTGCCCTGCTACCCGGAGATCATGTAATTATTTGTCAAAACCAGGAAGAGCGTCTAAAGCAGGCTGCGCTTGCAAAACATTAAAGCAGGCGGTGGTGTCAGGTTTCAGGTGTCAGGAAAGATTAATGGACCTGTTCTGAAACCTGAAACCTCATATCCTGTAGATATTTCTTTTTCCCGGAAAGGATTTCAGAAATAAGCAACCGATGAGGAGCGAACAATGAGTACCGATTTAAAACAAATGTATAAAACCATCATGGACGATCATTTCCCTCCGCAAATGGAAATCTGTTTTGTGGACGGAAGCCTTCGGCAAACCCTGTTCTATGAAAAAGTG
>JAHECJ010000402.1 GCA_024641805.1 Desulfococcus sp. | reverse complement strand
CCGGATTTAAACTACGTTTTGAATCTGGAAGCTCCGCATATTGATCCGAACCGACTGAACATTGACCCGGAAATACTTTGCGGATATTGTATCGAATATACGGAACTGAGCCGACAGTTTGTTGAGGATGTCCATCATGATGACAAAATACTCATGACTTATTCATGTAATTCCGAAAAAACCCTTCAAGGGCTGCTTGATTTTGGGATTGATGTGATCATGACCGATGATCCGGGCAATCGTATGTGGAAACAATATAATTTAACTGGAGCAGCATAAATGAAGATCCGATTGATTTACAGCCTTTTTTTATTGCTGATGATTTCCCAAAGCGCATCAGCATCAAATGTTCCGACAAATATAACGCTTTCAGCAACGCAAACCACCATTACAGTCGGTTGGTCGGGGGACAGCAGTGCGGATGGTTATTATGTCTACTGGGACACATCATCAAACAATCTTGATTCGCATACTGGTGTAAGCCAGTCACTAAGACAATACACGATCACCGGACTTGTCTCTTCAACGACCTATTACGTTGCAGTTTCATCCTATAATAACTCCGTTGAGAGTGATCTGTCGACTATTGAATCCATAACAACCGCAGCCGACACAACTTACCCGTCCACTCCCACGGGTTTGTCAATTACCAAAATAACTGACATTAAAGATGATTCGGTTTCGCTGAAATGGAACAAAAATCCCGAATCCGATCTGGACCATTATAACATTTACTATTCCACCACTTCCGGGTCTTACGAAGATGTTATCGAAACGGATGATGCCACTTTCACATCGATTACCGTCACCGGTCTTATCGATGCCACACGGTATTATTGTACCATCACGGCGGTCTACCCTTCCGGCAATGACTCTGAAAAATCCGATGAACTGATTGTTGACACACTGGTGGATACGATCCCGCCGTATTCGCCGAAAAGTTTAACCGCCGCATTAAGCGGTTCACATTCCATCACAGTGACAATTGTGAATGGCAACTCTCAAATGGCCGATTATAAAGGTAATATTTTGTATTATGGCAATGTGTCCGGGAATCTCGATAAACAAGTCGACCTAGGCAACAGTTTTACTTATACCATCGGCGACCTGCCGATGGGATCCGTCTGGTTCTTTTCCGCGTCATCCTATGATTTCAGCGGGAACGTGAGCACGACAACTTCTCAAGTTTCGGCGACGGTGGAAAAAACCCTCCAATTTTTAAATCAGCCGAAAGACTTTGACGGGGGCTGTTTTATCAGTACCGCCGCTGATGGCACACGTTCATGCCTTCCGCTTTACTTTTTAATGGTCGGTTCGCTGGCTTTGCTCATGATACGGAATAATCTGCTGAAATATCTTCGCGTGGGCATTTTAATCTGTATATTGAGCATTGCTTTTGCAGGTATTTCAAATGCAGATGAGCCCGAAAATCCAGGAAATAATATCATCGGTGTTTCCATGGGATATTATCAGCCACTGGAATCGGATTTCAAAGACTATTACGACAAGGATATGCTGCCGGTCTATGTCTTTTATGAACGATCCTTTTCCGGAGATTTTTACGAACGATTCCTTCCCAAAGATTATTACGAAAGATTCTTTCTCAGAAATTTTTCCCTCGATATTGAATCCGGGTTTTTAAAAGAAAAAGGCCATCTGCTGACAGAATCCGGCGATAAAACAGATATCCAAACAAAATTAACCCTTGTCCCCGTTTCCGCGTCCTTAAAATTCAATATGAAAATCGTGAGGTATGTGGTCGGTTATATCGGTGTCGGGCCGGACTACTGGTATTGCCAGGAAAAAACCGGTTATGAATTTGAACACCCGAAAGTCGAGGAATGGGTGGGCGGTTTTCATTGCAAGGCAGGAGTCAGGCTGTACAATACGGATGAAAAATTTAAGGGAACCGGTGCTCTGGTTGAAACCAGCTATTCCCAGATCGACCGGTTCGGCAGTAACAAAACCGATATCGGCGGGTGGGCGTTTAAGTTCGGAATTTTTTATCACTTCTAACCTGACAAAACCGGTTTTAAGGTTCGTCGTTTACTCAATGAGGTGAAGATGAAAGTTGTTTTTGACGATTTATTTTATTTTGTCTATTCCTCGGATCCGGCGTCTGCTGAAGGACGCATGCAATCTGTTATCGCAGCGCTTCCAAAGGATACGGAGTTTCTTTCCCCGGAACCGGCGAACAGGGAACAGCTGGAACTCGCGCATACGTTAGACCACATCAAGGATGTTAAAAAAGAAGGCGTATATGACATTGCCGCGATGGCAGCAGGCGGGGCGATCCTTACGGCCAAAACCGGATTAAAAGAACCTTGTTTCGGCCTGATACGTCCTCCCGGGCATCATGCGTCCGCTGCTTCCGCCTGGGGGTTTTGTTATTTCAATAATATGGCAGTGTCATTGCTCACATTACGGTCAACGCTTCTGATTAAAACCGCTTTTGTACTGGACATTGATCTGCATTACGGCGATGGAACCGATAATATACTGGGTGGATTTAACTGGGTAACCACTTATAATCCCGTGAGAAACAACCGGGCGGATTATATCCGGGAAGTGAAGGAAGTTCTCTCCTCCACCCAGGCGGATATCATCGGGGTATCGGCAGGATTTGATAATCATAAGGATGACTGGGGCGGTCTTCTGTCAACCGAAGATTATTTCTTAATTGGTCGAATGATAAAAGATGCTTCAAAGGCCTGCGGTGCCGGTTGTTTTGCGCTGTTTGAAGGCGGTTATAACCATAAAGTGCTTGGACAAAATGTCACCGCGTTCATTAATGGCATGTCTGCTGGAATTTAAGGTATGCATGCCTTTTTTTAAAATTTTTTTCAATCGAATTGTTTTATCGCCATGACTTCATCATTCAATCAATTTAGGGAATTAACATGGGTTGATCTGACGTTGTGGGCGGGTAAAAAAATCGTGAGTGACGGCAAGGAATGTTATCAGCGAAAAGAAGTCCGGGAAATATCCCTGACAAAAACCGGCGGGATTCTTGCCTGGGTGGACGCGGAAGAACTTTTTGCCACACTTGTCGAATATGATGACGGGGAGCTGTATTCGGAATGCACGTGCCATCCGGTTGAAAATACGTGTATGCATTCGATTGCGGTAATCATCGAATTTATTGTGCATTTAAAGAAAAAATTGGAGATTCCGGAAGCAAAATCCAACGACCGCCGTTTTTATCTCTTATAAGATCGAATAATAATTAAAATAATCCACCGGCAGGACGCATCATGCGCGTAGGACAAGGATATGATGTCCATCGATTTATTCAGGGAAGGCCCCTTTTTTTAGGAGGGGTTGAGATTTCCTATGAAAAAGGGCTTGAGGGACATTCGGATGCGGATGTCCTGCTTCATGCATTGTGCGATGCGATTCTGGGGGCAGCCGGCCTGGGCGATATCGGTATGCATTTTCCGGACACGGACCCAGCATATAAGAACATTTACAGTATGGAACTTTTGAAAGAAACATGGAAAATTGTCCGACCTCATTTCAGATCCATCATTAACATCGATGCCACGGTATTGGCACAGGCCCCCAAAATTGCGCCGTATGCAGATAAAATGAAGCAGAACATTGCAACCGCTCTCTCTATATATCCGGA
>JAHECJ010000401.1 GCA_024641805.1 Desulfococcus sp. | reverse complement strand
CCCGGCTGCTTTTAAGTACCACTGGGCGGCTTCCGCATGGTTTTCTTCAATCCCCTGGCCGGAATACAGCATATAGGCATAACTGTATTGCGGCAGCGAATAATCCTGCTCGGCAGCGGCTTTATAGAACTCCATTGCCTTGTTTAAATCCTGGGGCACCCCCTGGCCGTTCTGATACATATACCCCAGCGTGTACTGGGCGGCAGCGCCCCCGCGCTCCGCAGCCTTTAAAAACAGCTCTTCCGCTTTTTGATAATTTTGTTCAACACCCTTGCCCCGGTAATACATGATGCCTTCTGCGGTCAGCCGCAGCATTTCCGGGTCCGGTGCTTCAACCTGCGGCGGCATATACCCGCCACTTTCCACGATATCCGCTTCGACTTCCGCTTTCTTTTCTTTGGCGTCTTTCGGAGGTTCCGCCGGCACTGGCTCGATTATCTGATCTTCGTCCGGTGCGTTTTGGAATTGAAACGTTTCCGAGGAATCCGGCGGCAGTGGTGTCGTTACCTGATCTTCGTCCGACGCATTTTGAGATGAAATCGTTTCCGCGGAAAGACATGGGGAATAGATCCCGGATGCACCAATCACTGCGAAAATGATAAATACTTTAAATAAACAACCGGATACTCCGAAAAACCTCATTCTTTTTCTCCCGGGCGCGATGAAATAATTAACTGATAAAACTACCTTATAATATTAAAAAAAATGCACCAAAGACGATAAAATGTCAAGCGATTTATAACAATCCGCCACCTGTCATGTCTTGTGCGCTATCCGGTAAAAGACGGCTTGAAATAACCTTTTTGCCTGATTATAGTGTACAGGCATCCACCTTTTAAATCGGAATTGACGGATCATCCCATGAAAAACAAACCCAACCGGTACGATCTCGGGAAAAAAATATCGGAACTGATCCAAAATGGAATCCTCATCACGGATGAGGTCATGCATTATATTGATTCCACATTTTCAAACCCTTCCGTTCAAGAACTCCGCCGGATTCTTTCCGACCCGTCAAACTGTGAAGCGGATACGGTTTTCGAACTGATCTTCTATCCTGACCTGCCGTTGCAGGAAAAAATCGAACCCATTTTAACTTCAGGAAATTACAATGAAAAAGATATTGAACCCGCCGTCAGGTATCTGTCGCAAAAAAAAATAACGGTCCCGGTCACTTTTCCCGACCAGCGCGGCACGTTGTCGCTCCAGCCGACGGATTCGATCATCCGGCAGCTGCTGGTCCGGCTGAATATAACGCAGCAACTGGATCCCCGGCTTTCGGAAGCATTATCCCGCTATGTCACCGATACGACAGAGAATCTCCGGATCCGTGTGATGTTGAGAAACTGCCGGACAAAATTTTCCGATTCGATATGCGATTTTCTGTGCGCATGTTTCAAAAAAATGTATGCCGCATCCCCGCTTTTCTGGAGTGTATTCAGGTTTTTACTCAATTTTCTCGACTATGCCGATCCGAAAGCAGACATCTATTCCTGTCTCATGGAAGAAAAAAAAGCGGTTCTTCAGAGCATTGACCATGCGGAAAAAAGCGAACAGGCACTGAAGCATAACAGCGTGGAAGCGCTAATGCTCAAGGGCATGACCATCTTGTCCATCAATATTGCCGATGCCCGGCAACGAATCGTTCTCATTGATCATATATGTATATCAATTTTCGGCAAAACCGAGTTATACGGCATTATGGATCCCATCGAAACCCCGGTAACCGTCACGGATTTTTCTCCGGAAGATTTTCCATCCCCATAACACCTTGCAAAAATTAAAAAATATAACTTTTAACGTTTACCATTGACCTCTCGGGCCGATGGATCGGAGGCGCTTACCGGTTCCAGACTTTCTCAGCCTCTTGCTCAGCTTCTTTTTTTATCTTTGGATCCACTGCAATTGCAGCGGCCTCGGTGAATATTTCATAGGCTTTATTATATTCATTCATCATCTTGTAAGCCTTGCCCAGATCGATATAGATCGGAGCCTCTTTCGGTGCTTTTTCCACAGCAGTTTCAAAGGCTTCCACCGCATCTTCATATTTTCCCATTGCCATGTAAACAAGACCGATGCCGTGATACGACTTGGGAAAATTCGGGGCCAATTCAATCGCCTCTTTATAATAATAAAGTGCCTGATCATAGTTCCCCATTTTGTAGTAAACAAACCCGAGGTTCGTCAGGGGATAATGCGGTGTCCCATACAAAAGGTCATCTTTGGCGATTTTAAAGCATTCAATGGCGGCGTCCCAGTTTTCCTGCTCCAGGTAGGCGGAGCCCAGATTATTTCTTGCCGGGGAATAATCCGGTTTTAATTTCAACGACTTTTGATAATGCTCAACCGCCAGCTCCAGATTCCCTTTGGCCATATACGCCATGCCCAGATCATTTTGAAGATAGGGATCATCAGGATAAATGCTTTCAGCCTTTAAAAATTCCCTCAGGGCCCGGGTATATTCCCCCTGCCCCATATAGGCCTCACCCAGATCTCTGGTTGCCTCTGCCCGATTTTTTTCAACTATTTTTTCCTGGGAAGAAGCACATGCGGCCAGAGACAGAGACAGCATTAAAATCAATAAACGGATACCCGGATATCTTTTCATTGCACTCCCTTTCTGCTCCATTTATTCATCATAATAAATACAGCCCGTTATACGCGATAAAATTAAAATCATCAATAGCCGGCGATTTTCATAACCCGAACCCCTGCCCGGGTTAAAAAAGACAATAAATGGTCATTGATCGCAATATCGGTGATCAGCATTTTCATTTTTCCCCGGTCACTGATCATGGTAATCAACCTGCCCGGCACCTGGATTGAGGCATTATACACCCGGGACCTGTTCGCCCCCCAGAACACGGGATCCTCCTGCTGGTCAACGGGCATTACGCTCAGCAGGTCCGAGACAATCGAGGCGTAATCGTTCCGGCTGCGGATCTGAACCACATGAAACCCCGTGGCTTCAATCGATTCGATGGCGTCTCCCTGAATGTCCCCGAAATCCACCAGAAATTCTTTGCCCGGAGCAACGGACAATAAATTTGAATATGCGCTGACCTGAAAACCCGCGTAAGGGAATGTAATGTCCACATTCTCCTGATATTTCATCCCGAACGCCGCCGCAAAATCTTTAATAAATGCTGACGGGCTGGACGTATCCGGGGTTGTCAGATAGTCAGCCAACGGGGTTTTGGCTGCGCCGACGGATACCGGGCCGAAAAAATTCTCCCCGTCAATCCATTCGGAGACCAGAAGCTGCCTGCCGGCCAAATAGTAATATAAATCATCTGATAATTTCTGGTCCGGATGGTCAATCAACGTAATGCAGACCTTGCCGGGACCGCTCGTATTATCATAAATAAAATCCCCCCGGACTGTTGCAACAATCCCTTGATCCTCGGATGAAAAATTATTTTCGCACCCGTTTTTATCAATGATCTGGCATATCGTATATAACAGTTCTTTCAAAGACGCATCGTAGGACATGGTGACGATTTGAAGGTTCTTCCAAAAAGAAACCACCACCGCCTGATCAGGGGTAGACAGGCTTTCTTTTTTCGCAAAAAGTATCCGGCCGAACTTAAATTCCACGACCGGCGTGGCGGTAAGGTTCAGAGTTAAATCCGCTTG
>JAHECJ010000400.1 GCA_024641805.1 Desulfococcus sp. | reverse complement strand
AGGCGTGGTCAAGGCGGTTATGGACGATCTTTTTGAGTATTTTACTTCCATGACGCTGCCTGCCCAGGTGCGTATTTCCCTGGCCTGCTGCCTGAACATGTGCGGTGCGGTTCACTGCTCCGATATCGCGATTTTGGGATATCACCGCAAACCGCCAATGGTCGACCATGCGTACCTTGATAAAATGTGTGAAGTACCTCTGGCCATTGCCGCATGCCCGACCGCGGCGCTCAAACCGAAAAAAGTTGACCTGGATGGTACGACAGTCAACAGTATTGAAGTGAACAAGTCCCGCTGCATGTTCTGCGGTAACTGCTACACCATGTGTCCTTCTCTGCCGCTGGCCGACAAGGAAGGTGACGGTATCGTTCTGATGGTCGGCGGTAAAGTGTCCAACCGGATTTCCGCACCGAAATTCTCCAAGGTTGTTGTTTCATTTATTCCGAACGAGGCCCCGAGATGGCCGACCATGTGTAATCAGATTAAAAATATTGTTGAAGCCTATGCCAAAGACGCTCGCAAATATGAGAGAGTCGGGGAATGGGCTGAAAGAATCGGATGGGAAAGATTCTTTGACAAAACCGGTCTTGAATTTACACATCACCTGATCGATGATTTCCGTGATCCGGCTTATTACACATGGCGCCAGACCACGAACTTCAAGTTCTAACTCGTCAGTTGTCAGATAAATGTATTAAGCATTATTATGTGTGCGGGGGCATTGTTAAAAATGCTCCCGCATTGACCTTTTAATAAAGAAGGATGGGTCTATGGAACTCGAAGAGGCAAAAGAGAAGATCGTCGAAGCCCTTACCAAAAAAGCAAAGACAAAATCAAAATTTTATTTTAATGACTTGAGCGGGATTCTTGAATTAAAACCCAGAGAAGCGAAAAAGCTGGTCAGCAAGCTGGTGGAAGACGGCGTTCTGGAATACTGGTCAAGCGGCAGCACCACCATGTACGGACTGAAAGGCATGGGCAAACAGGCTGCGGCCGAGCACGAAGATTAAGCGTTTCCCTGCTTTCTCAAGCGCTTATATTTTATACGTAATTTATTGCAATGCAAGATGATGCCCCGATGGAAATCCCCAGAATTCTAATTGCCGCTTTGCGGGGGGGATCCGGTAAGACTGTTTTATCCATCGGTATCATCGCTGCTTTACGCAATAGCGGTAAAAAAGTTGTTCCTTTCAAGAAAGGTCCTGATTATATAGATGCAGGCTGGCTGGCCATGGCGGCCGGCCGGCCCTGCTACAATCTGGACACCTTCATGGTAAATGACCATCTGGTTTGCCAGTCTTTTCTTTCTCATACAAATCCCGATTGCGCTGAAATCGCTGTTATTGAAGGCAATCGGGGGTTGTATGACGGTCTGGATGTCGACGGATCCACGAGCACCGCATCGCTTTCCAAACTTTTAAATACCCCGGTTATTCTTTGTCTTGACTGCACCAAAAGCACCCGGACCATGGCGGCTGTTGTCCTGGGTTGCCTCCATTTTGAGCCTGAGATTCAGATAAAAGGGGTTATTCTTAACCGGGTTGCCGGCAGCCGGCATGAAAATATTCTGCGACAGAGCATTGAAACACACTGCGGGGTTCCGGTGATCGGAGCCTTGCCCAAGCTTAAAAGTCAGGATTTTCCAGAACGGCATATGGGACTGATTCCCACACCGGAACATGCCTGGGCAAAAAATTCTATCAATACGGCTGCCGAAGTGGTTGCAAAGCATGTCAATCTTACCGAAGTGTTTCGCATCGCCAAAACCGCTGAAAATCGAAAATTCTCCTGTAGCGGCATTGATGCAGTATCGATTGATGCAGGCTGCGGGGAAAAGGATAACGCGAAATCATTCCCCAATATTTCACCTGGACTTAAAATCGGTATTATGAGGGATTCCGCATTTCAGTTTTATTATCCGGATAACCTGGAAGCGCTTGCCGATGCCGGCGCTGAGATCGTCTGCATCAGTCCGCTGACGGATACGGTGCTTCCAGACATCGATGGATTGTATATTGGCGGCGGCTTTCCGGAAACTCATGCAAAAGCGCTGGCGGATAATAAAAAATTCCGTAATGACATCAAAAACGCTGCTGAAAGCGGGATGCCCATTTACGCGGAATGCGGCGGGTTAATGTATTTGGGCGAATCACTGGTCCTGGAACAGACATATCCCATGACGGGGGTTTTGCCGATTGTATTCAGCTTTTCGAAAAAACCTCAGGGACACGGCTATACCTTCGCCGAAGTGGACAAACAAAATCCATTTTACGAAATCGGGACCGTCATAAAGGGGCATGAGTTCCATTATTCGAAAGTTCTTGAATGGCGCGGCAACAATCAGGACATGGCTCTGGAGATGCAAAAAGGTAACGGGATCATCAACGGTCGGGATGGAATCTGCTACAAGAATGTTTTTGCCACGTATACCCACATCCATGCTCTGGGAATACCCAAATGGGCGTCAACCATGGCCCGGCTGGCTAACGGATTCAGGCTGAAGAAGTCTGAAGACTGAAGCCCGCGGCAATTTTTTCAGGTCGGAAGACAGCCTGCCTGAGGTTCTCTTCGGTTTATGGTCCTGTAAAAAAACAGAAGTTAAGATAAAAAAAGCCGGGCATAGAATTCTATGCCCGGCTTTTTTATTTTTTTAAGTCGTTTAAAAGTAAAAACGGCTATTTTTCCGGTTTGGGATGGCACTCGGCGCATTTAACCGGACCGGCATTGCCTTTTTTGTGGCAGCCGACGCAGTTTTCATGGATTGCGCCATAGTAATATTCCAGCTGCATTTTATCCCAGTCTGGCTTGGACATTCCCTGGGGTTTTTTGGGTTTTTCAGTTTTGGTATGACATTCCAGGCAGCCCTGCACTTTATCGCCTTCCTTGAGAGCCAGCGGTTTGTTGTCTTTATCATGGTGACAGTCGCCACAGGCGAGGCCATGCCCATCCGGTTTGGCAGCGAAGTGTTTTTTATGGTCGAACATGACAATACCCTGTTTATGGGTTGCAAACGCCTTCGTATTCTCCATTTTAATAACGTCAGATGTTGCTGTTTCTTCCGCGTTGATGGATGCACCGAAAAAGAGCATTGCCAATGCAGCAATTGCCAATACCAAAATAAGATGTTTGCCCTTCATTTTTTTTCACCCTCCTTGAATTTCAATGATTTAAAAAATTATCTAATGCATTATATTTAGTAATAAATTATATATCCATCGGATCTCGTAGAACGAGATATCAATAATCACCGGTGATGTCAATAAAAACAAAAAATGTGCGTTCGGCTGTTTATCGGCGGAAGATTATTTTTTGACGATTGCCGGGCGGGTGTTTTTCAGCTGTTCCTTGATGTCATAGATATACGGATTTAAATGTTTAAAACGCCAGGAAGGTTCAATTTCGTAAATATAATTGAATTCATAGAGTGCTTTATGCCACTCTTTTTTGCGGTAATACGCCAACCCCAAGTACCAGTGGGCAAATATTTCACCCGGGAAGTGTTTAACCTGTTCCCGGGCCAGCAATATAAGACCGTCCAGGTCATTCATATTCAGCAGCTGCTTTGCATGCGTTCTGAAGTCGCTGGAAACCGGATCCCCTTTAAAAAGATTTCTGAAAGAGAAAAATAAATACAGAAGGCTTGTCAGCC
>JAHECJ010000399.1 GCA_024641805.1 Desulfococcus sp. | reverse complement strand
CAGAACGGTATTGGGGGCCGTCAGGTCGCTATCCCGCATGTCCTTGGAGATGCCGAAATCCGCAATGATGATCTTTCCCTGCCGGTCGAACATGATATTCGAGGGTTTGATATCGCGGTGGATAACACTGCGGGAGTGGGCATAATGCAGGGCTTCCGTAATTTCGATCATTATCCGGACGGCTTCTTCGGGATTAATGGGGCCCTGTTTTTTGATCCGTGCCTCCAGTGTCTCGCCTTCAATAAACGGCATGATGATATAATCAAAATCCTTGCTGCTGCCGAAATCATAGATATCGATGATGCCTGAATGATCGAGGCTGGCCGCCAGTTTGGCCTCGCGATGAAACCGGGACTTGATCTGCTCGTTTTTGACCAGTTCCTGGTGTATGATCTTGATGGCGACTTTTTTATCTAAGGCTTTATGAATGCCTAAATAAATTTTCCCCATTCCCCCGGCCTGGATCAGGTGCTTTATTTCGTATTTATCCCCTAAAATTTCCTGTATCAGGGCCTGGCTTTGGTCGCTAACCATATATTTTTTCTTTCCTTATTGCAGTTTTTTCAGGGATCTCTGGTAATATTCATTGTTTTCATCGGGCATGATGTTTAATACTTCACGCCATTTTGCCGCGGCTTTTTCATTCTGTCCGATCCCTTCATATACCAGCCCTTCTTGGTACAATTTTTTGGCCTGGGCGTCCAGTTCAATGAGGGCATCCGTCAGGAGTTTTTCCGTATCCTGAAAATCGGGAAGCACGCGGGAGACTTTCTGCAGATAAGCGGCCGCGCGGGTGTAATCCTTTTTTTCAAAATACGATTTTCCCTTTTCATAATCGTTGCGGACATCCTTTTCCACTAATGTTTTGATGTGCGGGATGGCATGCTTGACGTGGGCGGTCTCCGGGGTGTCCATGCCCGTTGCCAGCACCTGTTCCCATTCCTGCAGCGCCTCCTGATATTTTTTCTGATCGTAGAATTGCTGGCCGTTTTCAAAATGCTCTTTTATTTTGGCCAGATTTTCTTCTTTCTGATGCAGCGTTTCTTCGTTTCTTGTTTTTTCATTTTCAAGGGCGGTTGCGATTTCTCCTTTTAACGCCGTCACCGATGGCTCCTGTGGGGCCAGAAAATCGGCTTCGGCAATAATTTCCATGGCGCCCGTATAATCGGATTTCTGGAACGCCTGCCTGGCCTGCGATACGATTTTCTGGACTCTTTCCATGCGCTGCTTTTGTTCATCGGCCGCCTGTCGCCGCTGTTCCTCCAGTTCCCTGATTTTATCGCGGCTCATCCCGGCATACTCTAATGCCGTGGCATTGTTCGGATCAATGTTGAGCACAGCCTGAAACCGGACCAGGGCTTCATTGAAATTACCTGCGGTAAATAACTCCTGGCCGCTTTGCAGATAAGCGTCCAGCCGGTTCCGTGTTTCCATGTCAATCATGGCTTTGGTTTTTTCCTGTTCCGCCGGTAAAAGGACTTTTTCGGGATCGGACGTTTCTTTCGATGAGGTAGAAACCCATATGGCAATCAACAGAACCAAAAAACTGCCGATGGCTGCCGCCAGTAACCGCTTGTTTTTAAACAGCGGCCCGAAGACTTTACCGATGACGTTGTCGGGCATCTCATCATCGGGAAAGCTATTGATATTCCTGACAATGGTTTTATCGGATGCCATTCCCCCGTCCAGAAGGACGGTCCGGTCATCCGGGCTGATATCCGGGTTAACATCCGGCAGGGCGGAAGACGGTTCCGGCTGAAGGAAAATTTCCAGGCGGTAATCGCCGACTTCCACGCTGTCGCCATTTTTGAGTGTTTCCGAAAGTATTTTAACGTCGTTTACCCGGATACCGTTTTGACTGTTTAAATCTTCAATCTGCCAAAAACCATTTTGAAAAAAAAGCCGGCAATGTTCCCGGGAAACCCGTTTGCTTCTGAGCACCAGTTCGCAATGTTCCGAGCGGCCGACCCTGATATCCGCATCCGCCGGAAACGCTTTCTCAAAAAAGGATTGGGCATTTTCAAACACTTTTATTTTCAGCAACGTCTATCTTCCTTCTATTTCATTAAGTAATTTCATTGAGTTGATATATTGATCGCTGTTTTTATTTCTTGAGAGTTCCACAACGAGCCGGAATTCCTGGGCCGCGTCATTATAACGCATGTATTTGTAATACAGCATGGCATTCTGATAGTGCGTTTTGATTTTCTCTTCCAGTTCTCTTTCTCCCCGCAAGAACCAGGTTTGCGCATCCTGATGATCGGGGTAAAGGACAACGGCCTGGTTCCATTCATCCACCGCCCTTGCAAGATTTCCCGTATCATAGAAAAACATGCCCTGGCGAAAAAGCTGGTCGGCTTTTTTCATATCCTCGGCGGAAATTGCCAGGCCGGTGGTGGGAAGTCCGCTGTCCCGCATATCAATGCCGGGTAAAGTTTTGGGTATAACCGGCACGGGCGTTTGTTCCAATGAAGATTTTGTCATATCTGTATTTGTGGGGGCAGGCGGGTTGCCGCCGGTCATGAGGAAAATAAAAATGAAGATGCAGATAAGCACCAGAGCGGCCGCAAGGGCGATCCGCAGGGGGGGGATGCGCTTGCCGCTGCCGGATGCAGCGGACCCGCCTGTTTTTTCAATGCCAAACAGGCTTTCACCAATCCGGAATTGTCCTTTATCGTTTAACGTCGTTTTCTGGACAGGCTTGCCCTTTACCAGAACCGGGTTGGTCGTGCTCAGATTTATAATGGCAATGCCTTTTCCCGCTATTTTCAGCCGGGCATGCTGGCGGGAAACTGTTTTGTCGGACATATCAATACGGATATCGCATTCCTCGGCCCGCCCCACGAGATATTCCCTGTTGGTTTCCAGATCAATTGTTTTTCCCCGGTCACCTCCCTGCAAAACGGTCAGCCTGAATACGGCGTTTCCGGCAGGGGCGTCAGCGTGTCGCATGTTCATTCAGCGTTATCCTCAAATACCAAAATTACATTGTTTTTTCCAGCCGCACCGGCATCCATGGTATGGATGCGCCGCAGGGTATATGCTTTGTCGGCGTGTGCAACCGAAAGTTTATCCGCTTCGGAGTCAATCATCTGTGAAACCGCCGGAATAATATCTGTTTCCAGTGCTTCAATGATGTGCATCCCTTCCCTGCATTCCGGTGTGCCGAGAATGGGGGCGAAATTATCCGAAAGCTGTTTCAGGGTATAGGTTTCCCGGTCGATCATGCACCAGGGGGATGTGATGCCTTTCAACTGTGTGTCGATGGATGCCGGACGGGATGGCGGGACACCGGTGGCGTCCAGCAGTGACGGTTTTTCATTTGACGCCGGCCGGTTCACCGATGCCTCTGGCTTTGGGGGGCGGGTGTCGGATGTAACGGATGGCGATGCCGATGTTTTTCTCATCAGCAGGCGGTCAAAGGCGCGCTTGAGATTGTCCAGTTCTTGATAAGGCGCCTGATAGTCTAAGGCATGGCCCCCTTTTTTGATGGCGATTTCCACTTCTTCGTAAAGGGACTTGAGGGGATTTAAAAAAGCCTTTGCCAGCAGATGGGACATCAGCATTCCGATGACAAAAAGGATTGCCAGGAGGAAGATAGCCATGGCCCCCATGCCGGAGGTGCTTTTTCCGGTCTGTTGATTGGCAAAACCGATGATTGC
>JAHECJ010000398.1 GCA_024641805.1 Desulfococcus sp. | reverse complement strand
GAAAGTCAATGCGGCTTCGTGTTTATCCTTTTCAAACAGACGGATCCACCGGAAAAGTTCCGGATCATTGTTGCCGTCAATGACCTGTTTTCTTTTTAGAAAACTGAATACCAGATCGATGCTTCTTTCCGATTCCCATAAAACGCTGGCATTCCGGCTGTTAATCCGGCCGGCGGTCATTTGGATGCCGTCTAAAAATAGCTGTTTGCTGCCATGAAGTTCCTCGATGATTTCCGGGATCATTTCTTCCGCCCAGTTCCGGTGAAATCGGCACATCCCCAGATTGTCCATGATCAGTTCGGACTTCAGTCGCTCGGCCCCTTTGCGCCCCAGTTCTCTCGGCGGCGTGAAATCCTGGCCGTAATACATGTAATACTTTCCCATGATGGCCATGGGCGACAGCACGCCCGGTGTCCAGTACTGATTGGGAACCATCCAGCGATTACGGCCGAAGGCGCAGTAAACAAAAGGATCCAGAATCTGCTGCCCTTTATCACGGGCCAGGTGGCGGCCGAATTTCCGGGCGCCTTCCGACAGGTCAAGGATTCCCCTTTTTTCAATCATGGCATCCAGCAGGGAAATACCGACCTTTGCATTATGCATTGAGTCCGGCACAATATCAAAATTCTGGGGGTTGAAAACCGGACGTTGGCTGATTCCGAGTTCTTCCGGCAGAATCAGGCCTTCCGCAAGACATTCCATGAGCCAGGAAACAACCCCGCCGGCTGAAATCGCGTCAAATCCATACATATCCGCGTGATGGTTGAGCTTTTCAGCGGCCCGCTGGTCAAAAATACCGGAAAGCGGGCCCAGAGCCTGGTAAGGTTCGTAATCTTTTTTAAATTCTCCGTGGAATTTTTTGCACACCGCGGCACAGGGCTCACCGCAGGTTTTTTGCTTTTTGGGACGGATGGTTTCTTCGTTGAACTGTTTCAGATAATGGTCGACGATAAATTTTTGATGAAGTGCCAGTCGATCTGATTCATCCATGTAAATGCTTTTATAATTGAAAGACAGCATGCTTCCGCCCAGGCTGGCGAAATTGACGTCAAAAGTGCCGCCGGTATCGAATTTCGGATCAAACCGATATTTTGTGGTAGCTTCAAGATCTTTGGCAGCCAGTTTCATCTGGTATTTGTCGATAAACCACTTGTCGGCCACTTTCCGGTCCCGAAAGTCCTCGTCAATGAATGTTCCACCGTAAATAACAGCGGCGATGCCATGTTCATTAAATAGTTTGGTTCCGAAGCCCCCGCGGCCTGCCCAGGTATCGATCAGGCTGAGTTCACCTTTATTGATCGGGACGGAACAGATGGCGCCAAAATCAGTCGATGCAGCCGCCGGTCCGACGGCAAGAATTCTCGGATCTCTTTCATACCGGTCGCCGAACCGGTCAAGGGTGTAATCCATTACTGAATAAATCCCGCGACGGCCTTTTTGCCAGATTTCTGCGATATTGACCGGATGAATTTCAACATGAATGTCTTCACCGTGGATCCGGTTGAGATAAAGAATGGAAGGCAATTGTGCTTTGCCGACGATTGACAGCATATTAATGCCGAGGTTGTCAAAAACAAGGCCGGCACCGCCCATGGAGGAAATGTAAAAACCGCCCCAGCAGGGGGAAAATCCCGTGAAGATAAGCCGGTTAGAGCCGGGAATAATCGATCCCGCCCAGAGTCCGGTACCGATGTTCAGGCTGCTGAATTTTCTGCTTAAAGAAAGGCCCAGATCCACCGGCCCCCAGAAATCGCCCATTTTGAAACGCTCGACTCGGTAAAAGGATGACGAGGCATCCACAATCAGAGTTTTTAAATTGATTCCCATAAACGGGTTGTCGCCTTATCGTTTCTTGTGATTTAAATACGGATGTTTCCGGTCAATGGTTTTGGCAAAAAAGACCAGCGGAACTGCGAATGGTCCCAACAGGCCTCCCATTAGTGTCCAGAAAAAAGTATCTGCGCCTCTTTTTCTGGCAATGAAGCCCAGAAGAAGGGCGAAAAATACAATAACGAGTATGAAAATTAAAATCTGTATCATCGCACCATAAAATTAATCATTATAAATATCCATCTCCGGATATAATTTTTTGACACAATCCGGGCAGATACTGTGACTGAAATCCGCATTCGAATGATCGTGAATATAGGATTCAATCTGGCTCCAGTAGCCCTTGTCGTCCCTGACTTTCTTGCATTGGGCGCAGATGGGGATCAGGCCGCTTAGAGTTTTGACTTCGTTCAAAGCCTTTTGAAGTTTGCGAATCAAAAGTTCTTTTTCTTTTTCCGTTAGTTTTCGCTGTTCGATGTCAAGGGCCAGTTGGGCATTTAATTCCATGACCTGGAATTTTTCTTTCTGCAGATCGTCTAACAGCTGCAGTTTTTCGTACCGGTAGGTCAGGGATTTCAGGATGACTTTGTTAAGCTGGATGGCGGATTGGGTGAGCAGCGCAAGGTAGCCGATGACAAGGATTCCCAGTATGACCTGTTCAAAACCGCCGTTCATTAAAAGCACGACACCGATCGGAAGGAGAGCCGGGAAAGCAAAACCGAAAAATATAGGTATAGATACCGCATTGGTTGCCACGGACGCTGCCACCAGTCCGGCCAGAACGATCAGGGTGATGGAAAGATAAGCCAGGGGTACGGAGTAATGGATATAGACCCCGAAGATTCCCCATAACGCACCGTTGGCAAATACACTAATGCCATACATCATAAACCATGGTTTCGGATGAAGGGGAACTTCTTTTAATGATCTGTATTTGAGGTAAAGAATCAAACGGCTCAAAAGAACGAGGACCATGGCAATCAGCCATACATTAAGAAACGCGGGCTCAATTTTTTGCCGGAATAAAACAGCAATACAGGCTGCCACCAGCAGATTGCCCGGAAGCGCCACATATGACTGACGGAATAACGTCTTTAACCGTTTTTTTTCAAATTTTGATTCAGGAATGCTTTCCATGGTTCGCCTTTTGATGATCCCCATCATTTATCTGTCTCAATAATGGTGTATTTTTAAATTCATGTCAAAAGGTCATATTGGAAAATTTAAAAGACGAGATCTTCGATAAAGTAAATCAGCTGATTCAGATTCCGGCAGGGCCGCACTTCGTGACAATATGCCTTGTAGGTGTTCATCTCACTGTCTCCGGTTCCCCAAAACTGCTCCGGTTCAGGATTCAGCCAGATCACCCGGCGGCATTTGCAACGCATGTCTTCCAGCAGCAGTTCGCAGGGGTTGTGATAATTTGTGCGGGCATCGCCCACAATGATGAGCGTGGTTTTTTTGGTCAGCAGGTTGAGGTGGTCCCGGTGAAACTGGGTCAGCATTTCTCCGTAATCCGTGTGCGCGTCAAAATTAATGTCCGTGTCTGTGATGACTTTTTCGATCGCTTTGTTGATCTCATGTTTTTCGAAAATATCCGTTATATTGGTGGGCCCGCTCACAAACGCAAAACTCTGAACATCGGAGAAGCACTCCTGCATGGAATAAATCATGTTCAGCATGAAGCGGGCCGCAGACCATACGGATCCGGAGACATCGCACAGGGTGACGATCTTTGTTTTTCGAAAGGGTCTGTGACGATAGATAATCTCAATGGGAACTCCCTGGTAGCGCTGGGCGACACGGAGCGTTTTTTTGACATCCAGCTTCCCTT
>JAHECJ010000397.1 GCA_024641805.1 Desulfococcus sp. | reverse complement strand
TCTGGGAAATATGGGGATGGCCGGCGGAGGCGTGAACGCGCTGCGGGGGGAATCCAATGTTCAGGGCTCCACGGATCAGGGCCTTCTATTTGATGTTCTTCCGGGCTATCTAAAGACCCCAAAGGCTTCTCAGCAGACCTTAAAAGACTATCTTACAGCCTGCACTCCAGTCAGTTCCGATTCTATGAGCGCCAACTGGTGGCAGAATTATCCAAAATACGCGGCCAGCCTTTTTAGAGAATTTTATGATTCGAATGTGCCTATTGAGGATGCTTATAGCTATCTGCCCAAAAGGGAGGATACGGAGAATTATTCATGGCTGATGATCTTTGACAAGCTCTACCAGAATCAAATATCCGGACTTCTGGCGTGGGGCCAGAACCCGGCATGCAGCGGAGCGAATGCCAATAAAACCCGACAGGCCATGATGAATCTCGACTGGCTGGTGAATGTTAACCTGTTTGACAATGAAACCGGTTCTTTCTGGAAAGGGCCGGGAATGGTTCCCGAAAAAATTAAGACCGAGGTATTCATGCTGCCCTGCGCCGTGTCGTTTGAAAAGGAAGGCAGCCTGTCTAACAGCGGCAGATGGATGCAGTGGCGTTACAAAGCATCCGAGCCGCCAGGGGAAGCGAGGCCGGACGCGGACATCATGTCGGATTTGTTTTATCAGATCAGAAAACTCTACCAGAAGAAGGGGGGGGCGTTCCCCGAACCGATTCTGAAACTCAAGTGGAATTATGGTCCGGAAGCAGACAACGGCATGCTTCGCCACGTGGATCCGCACATGGTTGCAAAAGAAATCAACGGGTATTTTTTAGACGACAAGATCATAGGCGGAAAGCAATACAACAAAGGAACCCTGGTGCCGAGTTTTCTGCTGCTTCAGGATGACGGCTCCACCTCCTGCGGCAACTGGCTGTATTGCAATTCCTATACGGAAGAAGGCAATATGGCGGCGCGAAGGAACAAAAGCGACCCCTCCGGCATCGGACTCTACTCCGGATGGGCCTGGTCCTGGCCGCTCAACCGCCGGATCATCTACAACCGCGCATCAGTAGATAAAAACGGGAAACCCTGGGCCCCCGAAAAACCGGTCATCGAATGGCAGCGCAATGTATGGCGGGGCGACGTGCCGGATGGTCCCTGGCCGCCGCTTGCCCAGGGCGCAAAATCCAGATATCCTTTTATTATGCTGCCCGAAGGTCTGGGCCGGATATTCGGGCCCGGTCTGGCAGATGGCCCTTTTCCGGAACATTACGAACCGCTCGAAAGCCCTCTGGAAAAAAATCCCTTATCACCGCAATTCGTCAATCCGGCACTGAAACGCTATGATCGCGGCGGTGATCAGATGAATTTGAGGGCGTCCTTTAATCCGAAATTCCCCTTTGTATGCACGACCTACCGGTTGGGCGAGCACTGGCAGACCGGTGTCATGACGCGCTGGACGCCCTGGCTGGCCGAACTGGAACCGGCCATGTTTGTTGAAATAGGCGAAGTTCTGGCAAAGGAACTGGGTATCAGAAACGGTGAAACCGTTATCGTCGAATCCGCCCGCGGATCGCTCGATGCGGTGGCCATTGTCACCATAAGGTGGGAACCCTTTACCATTATGGGAAAAACCATTCATCAGGTGGGCGTTCCCTGGCATTATGGATGGGCCACCACGGCGGAAAGAAACTATCACGCGCGTGACAAAAAACCTGAAATTTTTACTGTCGGGGACACGTCCAACCTGCTGACGCCCAACATCGGAGACGCCAATACCATGATCCCGGAAAGCAAATGCTTCATGGTGAACATTAAGAAAAAAAAGGTATAGAGGGTGACGATAATGGATAATATGGCAATATATATCGACATATCAAAATGTACGGCGTGCAGGTCCTGTCAGGTCGCCTGTAAAAACTGGAACCAGCTGAAAGCCGAACAAACGCAGAATACCGGATCACATGAGAACCCGCCGGATCTGTCGGCCCATACCTGGAATCGTATCCGGTGGATTGAGCAACATCAAAACGGAAAAATCGCCTGGAATTTTTTCAGCGACCGCTGCCGGCACTGCGATCCGCCGGACTGCAAGTCCATCGCTGATACGTTTGTGGAAGGCGCGGTCATAAAGGAGAAATCCGGAGCGGTCATATTTACCGACAAAATTAAATCTATTGACCCGGATGAAATATTATCCGCCTGCCCTTATACGATACCGCGATTTGATGAGACCACCCGGATGTTTTACAAGTGCACTTTCTGCTCTGACAGAATCACTTACGGGTTGCTCCCGGCCTGTGTCAAAGCGTGTTCCACCGGGGCGTTGAATTTTGGAGAAAAGGCAAAAATGCTTCAAATGGCCAAAGATCGCGTAAAGCAGCTTGCATATAATGCATTACTGTATCCGGGCGAGGAATATAACACCTTCTGGGTACTGCCTGACAAAGAAATGCTGGAACATATCTAACCTCAACCCGAAAGGACGCACCATGTCACATATTATCACTGAACAAAACCAAACCGTCGATCAACGTCACCAGAAAAAATCCCGGTTAATGCGTCAGTTAAAAACCCAAATGCCGCAATACGAAGGGATCCTGGTGTTTTTTGATCGGGTGCTGAAAGAAAGGGAAACATACCGATCCGAATTCTGCAAGTTCCTCGATCCGATTGTTGGGGGTGATCCTGCGCAGTATGAATCCAGACTGAAAAAAGGGATTCCCCTGCTGGACAGAAACGATATCCGATTTGACAACAAGATTATGGCGGGACACCTGGGCCGGCTGGTGAAGATCTTAAAATCCGGGAGCCCCAACAAATCCGCCGGTTCCTCAGACACTTTCCGGCAAATGAAAAACCTCCATTTAAAAACATTTTTTGATAAAAATCCGTTTTCCGGCGAAGCGCCTTTATCCGGTCTTTTTTCCAGTCCTGTTTCCGGAGATCTGATGAATTTTCTGGTCAGCGAAATGATTCATCCCGTATTGTCCATCTATGCCGAAAAAATCAAAGACCGGATCGATTTCTCCCAGTGGAACCAAGGATACTGCCCGGTTTGCGGTGAATTCCCCGAGATGGCGGCTTTGTCCGGTGATAGCGGGAAAAGAACTTTAATATCTCTGGCCTGCGGGACCGAGTGGCAGTATTCCAGGGTAAAATGCCCATTTTGCGAAAATGAAAACCAGCAGCAGCTTTCCTATTTTTTCATTGAAAATGACGAGCAATACCGAATCGAAACATGCGACCAATGCGGACAGTACATAAAGACCATCGACCTCAGAAAAAAAACCCCGCCCGTGGATTATGAAATTGAAAACATTATCACGATTCATTTGGATATGATCGCCCGGGAAAAAGGGTATTCTAACGCCGGCCCGTTCCGCGAGACCCAACCGCCAAACCCTTCAATGACTCAGGTTTACCATTAAAGCAGGTTTCGGGTGCCGGTTTCCAAGTTTCGGGTTTCGGGTTTCAGATGCCAGGTATCAAATTTCGGGTCTCAAAAACAATAGCTTTTGGTACCCCTTAACAGCCTGTTGATAACCCCAAAAACCATCCCCACCACGACGACTTGCTTTACAACATGTAAATAGATTTTACACACATCAGAACCAATAAATTGCAGCGGCAATGGATCAAAATAAAAGTATTAAATTTCAATTAGTTAGAATTTTTAAAAAATCTATTATTG
>JAHECJ010000396.1 GCA_024641805.1 Desulfococcus sp. | reverse complement strand
TTCCCAACACCGGTAATACTTTTCAACCCCAGCCATGGCTGAATATTTTCCATAAAAGATAATCAGACCAAAATGTCAAATAAAAACTGCCCGTAAAAGGGCAGTTTTTATTTTTTAATTGATAACAAATTTATTTATCACGATGTTTTCGCAGCGACTCTGACGGTCTCACCTTCTTCCCGGAGCAGCAGAAGGAGTGGACTGGCCACATAAATGGAAGAATAGGTTCCCACTACAATACCCGCGATCAGAGCCAGGGAAAAATCATGAATAATGTCCCCACCCAGAAAAAACAGGGCCACCAGAACGATCAGGGTGGTGCCGGAGGTAAGGATGGTGCGGCTTAATGTTTCATTGATGCTCTTGTTGACAATCTCTTCCATGGGATTCCGGTTATACCGTTTCAGGTTTTCCCGGATCCGGTCATAGACGATAATCGTGTCGTTTAATGAATACCCGATAATCGTGAGCAGGGCCGCAATAATGGGCAAGGAAAATTCAATATTTAAAACGGAAAAAAGCCCAACAGTTATTGTAACATCATGAATCAGGGCCACCACCGCGCCCATTGCGTATTTGAGCCGCAGCTGCCAGAACAGAATAAGGGTAACGGCCATCGCCACGGCAATTAAGAACGGAATGCTGACATTAAACAGGGTAAAGAAAAAAACCGCGCCGATCAGCGCCACGGCCATAACCGCACTGATCATCCACTTTTGCTCAAACCGCCCGGAAATATAAATGGTAATAAACAGAAGGGTATAAAACAATGCAAACAATGCTTTTTCCTGAAGGTCCTTGCCGACCTGCGGACCCACCATCTCAACTCTCCGGATTTCAAGATCCGAATCAGTGGATTTTTTAACCGCCGCCTGAATTTTCTCTGAAAAGTTATTGTCCGTTTCCAGTATTTTGCTGGTATGAATGAGGAATTCATGATCGGCTTTTTCCCCGAACTGCTGAACAGCCGAACCCTCCAGGCCTAATTCAGCAAGCCCGGCCTTGATATTTTTAATGGTGACCGGCTTCATGCATTTAATCTGAATAATGGTGCCGCCGACAAAATCGATCCCGTAATTCGGTCCGCCGTGAACAATTAATGAGCCAATACTCACCAGGATCAGAATAGCTGAAAGAGTAAAGGCAATATACCGTTTTCCGATAATATCGAGATTAATATTGGGTTTAATGAACTCCATCAACGCATTCCTTTTTAAATACTTAAAGATTTTAACCGAACGGAAACATACAGGTAATTAAATATAATACGGGAGATGATCAATGCGGTGAACATGCTGGCCAAAACCCCGAGACTCAAAGTAACGGCAAACCCCTTGATCGGCCCGGTTCCAAACTGAAAAAGGACTACGGCCGCAATCAGTGTCGTGACATTGGCATCCAGAATCGTCAGGCTGGCCCTCTCAAAACCGGTGGTGATAGAGGCGATAACCGTTTTACCAAGCCGCATCTCCTCGCGGATCCGCTCGTAAATCAATACATTGGCATCCACCGCCATACCGATGGTTAAAATAATACCGGCAATGCCGGGCAACGTCAGGGTGGCCCCGAACATCGCAAGGCCCGCCGCAATCAGTAAAATATTCAGAACAAGTGCAAAATCCGCGATAAGACCGGCGCCCTTATAATAAATCGCCATAAACAAAATCACGAGAAGGCTGCCCACCATCATGGAATAAAGACCCTTGGTGATGGAATCACGGCCCAAAGAGGGGCCGACGGTTCTTTCTTCAATAATTTCCACCGGCGCCGGCAGTGATCCCGCGCGCAGAACAATGGCCAGGTCATGGGCTTCCTGTGTACTAAAACTTCCGGTAATCCGGGCGCTTCCGCCGGGGATTTTTTCCTGAATAGTGGGCGCGGAATACACTTTATTATCCAAAACAATGGCCATGCGCTTTTTGACGTTTTCCCCGGTGATTCTTTCGAATATTTTCGCGCCTTTTTTATCAAAATCAATGGCAACGTAGGGTTCGTTAAATTGGGAATTAATCTGAACGCGGGCATCCGTCAGGTATTCCCCGGTCATTAAAGTGGCTTTTTTAACCAGGTACGCCTGCGGCTTGACAGAGGTTTTACCCGATTCGGTTGCCTGATAAAGAATCTCGCTTCCCGGCGGGACATTGCCGTTTAATGCGGCAGTTAAATCGTGTTCCTCATCCAGCAACTTAAATTCCAGCAGGGCCGTCTTCCCGATCAGTTCCTTGGCCCGTTCCGTATCCTGAATACCGGGAAGCTGAATTTGAATGCGCCGCTCGCCCTGAAGACGGATATCCGGTTCACTGACACCGAACTGATCAATCCGGTTTCGGATGGTTTCCAATGCCTGTTCCGTGGCCTGCTTCTTGATCTGCGCGACCCACGCGTCCGTCATTCCGATTATGAGTGTCCTCGTACCGTTCTCCATTGAGCTGGATTGAATCGTGACATCCGTATATTCTTTTTTCAGAAGGTCTTCAACCTTTGACATGTCATTGGGATCGGTCAATTTAACGGAGAGTGCTTTTTTGCCTGAATAATTGATTCCTGCATGCCGGATCTGTTCCTTGCGGAAGGACGTTCTCAGCTCGTTTCTAATCCTTTCAAGGGTATTTTCCACCGCTTTTTCGGTTTTCACTTCCAGCACAAGATGCATCCCCCCCTGAAGGTCAAGCCCCAGGTTAATCTGCTTGTGCGGCCACCACCCCGGTTTGAAAGTCGGGATGACGCATATGACTGCCACAATCAATACCAGTCCTACAACCGGAATTTGCCAGGAAAAATCTTTCAATGCATTGCCCTTTCATATGTCTGTTGTTACAGTAGATACGGGAGATACAAATTTATTCATCTCGTCTTTTTGCAACGATTAAACGCGCTACTTCTTGTATCATTTTTAATTTTTTAAAATCAAGTTTTCTTATTTATTTAAACCGGCAAGGCTTCCCCGGTTCACCTTGACGCGAACCTTTTCGGCAATCTCAAGGGTTACCGTGGTTTCATCCAATGACGTTATCAGGCCGTGAATGCCGCCGCTGGTGACGACACGATCCCCTTTTTTGAGGTTCGCTATCATTGTCTGGTGTTCTTTGGCTTTTTTCTGCTGGGGTCTGATCAGCAAAAAGTAAAAAATAACAAACATCAGAATAATCGGAACAAAAGCGCCGAGTCCGCCGCCGGCTGCGGCCTGTCCCCCGGAACCAGCCATCTGACCCATTGCATATGCTGTACCTATCAAAACTTACCTCCTTGTTACATCCTTTGTATAATATAAACGATTCTATGTTATTAATACTTGATCGGGCAAAAGCAGCAGGCCCATCTTTCCATCTTGTCCATTAACACGCTTCCGCCAGGGTAAAAATGGATATAAATCTTTTTTTAAAGAATTGCCCTCTCCATACTTTAAAATGGCAATATCGTCAAACACTTCTTTTGTGAAATTTCTCCATGGACAGTTTAGGCATGACTACCCAATTCCCTTCGGGCAAAATTTTCACTATTTATGTTTTTATCCATTGCGCCGGAATTCGTATCGATAGGTTGTTTTATCTGAAAAATATCCAAAGGCGGCCTGCTACATTACTTTTCGTCTCATTTTTCTTCTCTGATAATTTTCCCCTCGCCCGGGATCATGGAATTGTCTTCTTCAATGGTGACCGTTGTTTCCCGCCGGAGTTCAAGCTCCAAAAGTTCTTTTTTC
>JAHECJ010000395.1 GCA_024641805.1 Desulfococcus sp. | reverse complement strand
GTCATTCCCCCCACATGGTCCAGGTGCGGATGGCTGAAAAAGATCATGTCAATATCCGACTCAGAAATGCCTAATATTTTCATGTTATGGAGCAGGGGGGACGGATGCTCCTTTTTTTTGTTGAACCCGACATCCAGCAAAATATTGGTGTCATCGGCTGAAATGAAATAGGAAACCCCAGACTCTGTCTTTAGATCCGGATGATCCGTGTAAAAATCAACCAGCGGAAGAATTGAAAGCGTCGTAACGGTTCCGGGTGCTGACAATTTGCTGATTCTCATACCGGCCAGTTGTGCATCCGCCGCCTGTTTTCCTTTTTTCAGCTGGAAAACTTTTTTGGTAAAAATCAGCGCGACCAAAGCGGTCAGGACTAAAAAAATATAAAGCGCAATCATGGCGTTTCCTCAGATTTTATCTTTTATGGGCGCAGCCTTCGTGATCACAGGCATTAAAGGCAGTTAACAGTGTATCGTCAAGATAATGCCGAACCAGTTTTTCCGGTTCCATGGTGGGAGCGCCGGTGATCACCCTGATTCCGCATTCTTCAAACAGCTGCATCGCGGTGGCGCCCATGCCGCCGGCAATAATAATGTCGACGCCGAGTTCATTCAGCCATTTGGGGAGCACGCCCGGGGCATGCGGCGGCGGTTTCAGTATTGTCTGGCTCATAATCTTATTGTCCTTCGCATCGATGACCGCAAATTTTTTTGCATGACCGAAATGCATGGTGAGTATGCCATTGGCGACGGGTATCGCAAATTTCATGATATTGTTTCCTTTGTTCGGTATCTTTTTTAAATTAATTTTTCCTGTTCCTGTTTTGGGGGAGCGCATCACTATAAAATAGTGAGTATATGCTCAGTAAGACATTAGGGTTTCCAGGCAAATCTTGTCAAGGACAAATTGATCACGGGAACACTATTTGAAGTCGGGCAGGGGGTGGCGCAGGGAAATCCGTCAATCAATGCTGTCGGAACCGGAAACCGGTTTCCAGTCCATTAACAGATTGGATTTTTTTCCGGTATTGCATGTTTTGCAGCAGGGCACCACGTTATTTTTCGTGCTTTTGCCGCCCCGGGCAATGGGTACGATATGGTCCATGGTCAGATCTTTTGCCGGGAAGCGGTTGTTGCAGTAGTAGCAGATGCCTTTAGCGCATTTCCGCTTCCACCACTGGGACGCCCGAAGTTCTCTGGCCTTGTTTTTTTCCCGTCTGATTTCGTCATCATCCGGAATGTATGAAAAAACGTTCATTGTAATCCTGTTTGCAGGCAGCGGTTTTGAAATTGGATTTTAGAATGAAACATACCATTGTGCCGGGGTGAAAGTAAACTCAAACAGACAATGTGGTATGACCGGCATCTGTATATAAACCGCTTCGCTTTAATGCGAGTTTTTAAAACTTTGACCGGATCCGATAAAAAATATACGGCCCTGCCGCAGTCCAGATCAGCACCAATATCCACATTCGGCCCTTGAGTACGTTGTAATCGGCAAACAGGCCGGCCCAGGAATGGCCCATCACGTAATGACCGAAAACGAATTCAAACATAACGGTCATGCAAAGCCATATGCCGCCGATGGCAATGGCCTGACCGGATGTTGCAATCTTTGAGATGCCGGTTAAAAACCAGATGTACATGCCGAATAAAATGAGTCCGGTGACAGAGGATATCTGGTGGGCGGTTAGTTCATCCATGAACGGACCGTAAGCCTTCACCCTTAATGCCCCGTTGATAATCGCCAGGATCACCAGGCCCAGCCATGCGCCGGAGTAAATGAATATGGTTTTCATGTGTTGAACAACATATTGTTTATACGGATAATTATCCCAAGCCGGTCAGCCAGTGACCGACTTCATCCTCCAGCAACGCATAAAATCGTTCTGATCCGCCGAGCCCGGTCCGGCCGAAGAAATAATTGATTTCCAGAAGCAGCGGGCCGTCTGTACCGGCTTTTTCCGGGAAAATCAGGTCAATGCCGGCGAGATTGATGCCGGTTTTCGCACACAGCTGCTCAACGCATCTGACACCGGCAGCCTGTTTGTCCGGATCAGAATCCGGATCAATTTCAGCACCTTTTGATAATGCCGTGCCGAATTGGTTCGGATCGGTGGGAATCCGCCAGTAGGCGATTCGTTTTTGCCCGATCACTGCGATTCTGAGTGATCGGCCGTCGGTGGGGATAAATTCCTGGATCAGAAATCCGGATTGGCCGGTGCGTTCGAAAGCCGCTGTTTTTTCGAGTAATTTGTCGAACTCTGTCGGGGAATCGACCCGGAGGACATTGTCCCCTTCGCCGCCCCAGTCATATTTAAATACAAAAGGAAAATTAAAATTCAACGCCGTCCGAAGAGATTTGTTTTTTGGGTAAAATGCGTCCAGGGATGCGAAGGTTTCGGTGCGCGGGCAGGGCAGGCCGCATTGCGCAAAAAGATCCGCCTGTCCGATCTTGCCGGGAAATTTGAACTTGACGGCATAGTTGGGAAAAACATGAGGACAATGGGCGGCGGCCATTTCGTAAAGTGTTCGCCGGCATCCCTGGGGGAGAATGACGGCATTCGCCTGCTGTATGGCGTCAAGTTCTTCTTTGCCGGGGTCTCGGCCTGCGCAAATGATATTTCGGTCAGCCGTTATAATCGGATGAAAGGAAAGGATCATTTTTTTCGTTTGTTAATATCCCAGTTTTCGCATGGCCTTGGCATCTTTGCTCCAGTTTTTTTCAATCCGGACAAAGAGTTTCAAGAAAACCCGCGTGCCCACCATCCGTTCAATGTCCAGCCGGGCGGCTTCGCCGATCTGACGGAGCATGGCGCCCTGTTTTCCGATAATAATCCCTTTCTGGGAGTTGCGTTCAATATGAATCGCGGCATGGATACGGACCAGATTTTTTTGGGAGAGTTCTTCAAACGACTCGATGGTGACCGCTGTTGAAAACGGGATTTCCTGGTCGGTCAGTTCAAACACTTTCTCGCGGATTATTTCCGCGGCAATGAAGCGCTCCGGCATGTCCGTGATCATGTCTTCCGGGAAATACGGGGGGCCGTCCGGCAGCTGTTTTTTCATGGCCGCCAGCAGATCATTCACCTGGGTGCCTTCGGTGGCGGAAACCGGGACAATCTCTTCAAATGCATAGGCATTCGACCATTTGTTAATTAAATGAAGAAGTTTCGGTTTTTTTATCTGGTCGATTTTATTGATGGCAAGAATGGCCGGGGGCTTTCTGCCGTCTTTGAGTTTGTTTAAAATCAACTGCTCGGATGACGGTTCCGGATTGGAAGCGTCAATGACCATCAGGATCAGATCCACATCACTGATTGCGGCCATGGCCACTTCCACCAGTTTGCTGTTGAGCGGTTTTTTGCTCATGTGAATGCCCGGAGTATCCAGGAAAACAATTTGAAAACCGGGCTGATGGCATACCCCGGCGATCCGGTTGCGGGTGGTCTGGGGCTTGCTGGATGTAATCGAGATTTTTTCACCGATCATGGTGTTTAAAAGGGTCGATTTGCCCACGTTCGGTGCGCCGATAATGGCGGCAAAACCGGATTTAAAGCCTTGAAACTGTTCGTTTAAGTCTGTCACTTAAGGTCCTTTGATATTTTGTGATTCGGAAGGTTCAATGCAGTATTCAATCGCCTTCCACACGGCGTCCAGTCCCTGGCGTGTTTTTGCCGAAAAGCATATCAGTTCTTCCGGGTT
>JAHECJ010000394.1 GCA_024641805.1 Desulfococcus sp. | reverse complement strand
TTGAAAAAACGGCCTGTTTCTGATCGTAAAACACGATCCGGTAGTATTCATAGAGGGCAAGGAGGGATATGACACCGATAAAAAAGCTCAGCAACAGGACAGACCCTTTATATATGAGCAGGGAAAGAAGCGGAAAGGCGATAATACTCGTTAGAATCCGTTTTAAATGCATGCTGAACTCTCTTCTACCTTATTTATCAATATGAACCGGTAATGATTAAAAAATCAAATCGAGAATACCGATTGCATCAGAGGAATCAAACGAGCCGCCATTTTTATGGTTAAGAAGAGTTTAAAAGAATGACAGATTAAACACGCCCAAAGCGTCGGTTTCTGCCTTGATATTCCTTTAGGATTTGAATTAACTCATTTCTGGTAAAATCCGGCCAGAGTGTTTCCGTGATGAAAATTTCGGAATATGCGATCTGCCAGATCAGAAAGTTGCTGATGCGCATTTCCCCGCTGGTTCGAATTAAAAGATCCGGGTCCGGAATCTCCGCCGTATACAAATGTTTGATGACTGTTTCAGGAGTGATGGCGTCGACAGACAGACGGCCGTCTTTAACTTCTGCCGCTATTTCCTTTGCGGCTTTAACAATCTCCGATCTGCCGCCGTAGCTTAAGGCCAGATTCAGGTTCATGCCGTCATTTTTCCGGGTGGCATCCATCGTATGCTGAATCGCATCCCGGACGTCATCCGGCAGTCTTTCAGTTTCTCCGATCACATTGAAACGGATGTTGTTGACCAGCATTTCCTGTTTTTCAGAAACAAGAAATTTTTTTAACAGAAGCATGAGTGCGGCTACTTCCGCTTTGGGCCGCAACCAGTTCTCGGTGGAAAACGCATAGAGGGTAAGAAAGGAAATTCCGATCTCCCGGCAGGTCCGGACCACCATGCGCACCGTATCCGCCCCTTTTTCATGGCCTTTGACCCGGTTCATGAATTTTTTCTGCGCCCACCGGCCATTGCCATCCATAATAACTGCAACATGAGAAGGCAGTGCAGTTTTATCGAGACCTTCGATATCGGAAGGATTCAGATTATACTTCAAGTACTTCTTTCTCTTTTTTCTTAAATATATCGTCGATTAATTTTATATGGTCATCGGTAAATTTCTGGATAGTGTCCTGGGCTTTAAACACGCTGTCCTCGGAAACCTCGCCGTCTTTTTTCAATTCCTTTAACATTTCATTGGCGTCTCTGCGGATATTTCGGACAGCTACCCGATATTCTTCGCACGTTTTGCTGACCTGCTTGACAATTTCTTTCCGCCGTTCTTCCGTCAATGGCGGAATGTTGATCCGTATGATTTTACCGTCATTGGATGGCGTCAGACCCAGATTAGATTTTAATATCGCTTTTTCAATATCCTTAATGACCGACATATCCCAGGGCTGAATCGTGATCAGGCGACTTTCCGGAACTGCCAGTGTCGCCATCTGGGCCAGCGGCGTCATTGTCCCGTAATAATCGACACGGATATCATCAAAAATATTGAGCGACGCACGTCCGGTTCGGATCTTTTTCAATTCATTCTGCAATAAATTGACGGTTTTTCCCATTCTCTCTTTTGCTTCATTATTGACATCTTCAATCATGATTTTTTACCTTAATGCAGTTTATTCATTCTCACAAAAAACCAATTGAATTTAAGGAATATTTATTTCTTTTTCGGTTCATATATCCGGGTACCGATATCTTCCCCGCATATAACCCCTTTAATATTCCCCTTTACTTTCAGATTAAATACATTCAGAAGCAGGCTGTTGTCCATTGCAAGCGATATGGCCGTCAGGTCCATGACATTCAGACGTTGTTCCAGAACCTCCATATAACTTATTTTCTTGATAAACCGGGCCGATTTATTCTTGACCGGATCGGAATCGTAAACCCCGTCGACTTTCGTTGCCTTCAGTAGCACATCGGCATGGATTTCTTCCGCCCGGAGCACGGATGCCGTATCAGTTGTAAAATAAGGACTGCCGGTACCTGCCGCGAAAATAACAATCCGCTGCTTTTCAAGGTGCCGAACCGCCCGGCGCCGGATATAGGGCTCTGCCATCTGATGCATCGAGATGGCAGAGAGAACCCGTGTTGGGATACCGGCTTTTTCGAGGGAATCCTGGAGCGCGATACTGTTCATAACTGTCGCAAGCATTCCCATATAGTCCGCGGTTGCCCGATCCATTCCCTGGGAGGCCGCAGCCATGCCCCTGAAAATATTCCCGCCGCCGACGACGATAGCCAGTTCCACGCCAAGATCATAGGCTGATTTTACTTCGTCAGCCATATATCTCAGCATATCCGTGCTGATTCCATATGGCTGATCCCCCATGAGGGCTTCGCCGCTAAGTTTCAGCATTACTCTTTTATATTTCGGTGTTGTCAAAGCCTATTACCCGCCGATCTGAAACCTTGAAAATCGTTTGATGGTAATTTTTTCACCTGTTTTGCCGATCATGTCATTGAGGACATCCGTAATGGTCAGACTGGTGTCCCGGACATACATCTGATTCATGAGGCAGCTTTCCTTGAAAAATTTGCTCATTTTGCCTTCAACAATTTTATCCACCATATTTTCCGGTTTGCCGCTTTCCAGTACCTGTGCCCGGTAAATTTCTTTTTCTTTGGCGATAACATCTTCCGTGATGTCCTCGGGAACCACGCCCAGCGGACTTGCAGCGGCGATATGCATGGCGATATTCTTTGCAAAGTCCTGAAAAGCATCTGTTTTTGCAACGAAATCGGTTTCACAGTTGACCTCGACAAGCACCCCGATTTTACCGCCCATGTGAATATAGGATTGAATAACGCCTTCCGACGCCTCACGTCCCGCTCTTTTTTTTGCAGTGGCCAATCCTTTTTTTCTCAAATAGTCGATGGCCTGATCCATATCCGCGTTGCATTCCGTCAATGCTTCCTTGCAATCCATAATCCCGGCTCCGGACCGTTCCCGAAGCTCTTTGACCATTGCAGCACTTATTGTTGCCATTGTTTATTCTCCTGTATCTTCAGAAGCCTATGCTTCATCTATATTTTCATTTTCAGAATCAATCGTGTTTTCGCCTGTCGCTGCTTTCCGGATGACTTCAACAATGGGGCCTTCGGAACCATCGGAAATAATCCGACGTTCAACCGGACCGGCTTTTTTCCGAACCTCTTTCTCGGCACCCTCGTCTTCATCCGTCTTGTCTGCTACGGCCTGCCGTTTTTCCGACAGGCGCGCCGCACCTTCAATACAGGACTCGGCAATTCTGGAAGTAAGCAATTTCACCGCGCGAATGGCATCGTCATTACCAGGAATGATGTAATCAATCGGATCCGGATCACAGTTTGTATCTACGATGGCAACAATGGGGATGCCCAGTCGCCGGCCTTCGCTGACTGCAATGGATTCTTTTTTCGGATCCACGACAAAAATCGCTCCGGGCAGTGATTTCATATTACGAATGCCACCCAGCGTATTGTCAAGCTTGACTCTTTCTTTCTGAAGTTTCAGCCGTTCCTTTTTGGGGTAGAGATTGATCGTCCCATCGTTTTCGATGGTATTTAAATGGTTCAGCCGGTCGATACTTTTCTTGATTGTCGGGAAATTTGTCAGCATGCCCCCCAGCCAGCGGTTATGCACATAAAACATCTCACACCGATTGGCTTCTTCATAGACAGTTTCCCGTGCCTGTTTCTTGGTACCGACAAAAAGAAC
>JAHECJ010000393.1 GCA_024641805.1 Desulfococcus sp. | reverse complement strand
CGGAAATGATCAGCTCCAACGCCTTGTCTTACGGCTCGCAAAAAACAATCAGCATGATGAAGAGCTGTGCGGAAGAAAAACCGGTATCTGTTCAGATCTTCGGCGCGGATCCCGCGATCATGGCGTATGCGGCAAAAATGGCACAAGATTCCGGTGCGGATATTTTAGATGTCAACTTCGGGTGTTCGGTTAAAAAAATTTTAAAAAGCGGGGCCGGCGCCGCCCTGATGAAAGAGCCGGATAAAGCGGAAGCCATTTTAAAAAAAATCCGGGCGGCGGTTCACATTCCACTGACCATTAAAATCAGAAGCGGATGGGACTCGTCCGGCGAAGATGCGTTTAGACTTGCCAAAATGGCTCAGGACTGCGGCGTGGATGCCATTTCTTTTCACCCCAGGACCGCGACCCAGGGATTTGGCGGGAAATCCGACTGGTCATTGATTGCCCGGCTGAAGCAAGCAGTCAGTATACCGGTTATCGGTAACGGTGATATTGAAGTGGCTGCTGATGCAGTCCGGATGCTTGACCAGACCGGGTGCGACGCGGTCATGGTGGGACGGGCGGCCATCGGCAACCCATGGATTTTTTCCCAAATTGACGATTTGTTAAAAACCGGAAAAATAACGCCGGTTGATCTTTGCCGGCGCTTTGAAACCATGAAAAAATTTGTGGCTTCTTCCGTGGATTATATTGGAGAACTTTATGCCTGCCGCATGATGCGCAGCCGGCTCTCCTGGTTTGTCAAAGGACTTCCGGACTGCAGCCGGTTCCGGGAATCGATTACGAAAATCCGGACCCTGGAAGAAGCGGAAACACGGATTGACGAATATTTTGATTTTTTACGAGTTCGCCAACTTCAGTGAATACATCACCATCATCTGGTTCCGGTCTTCCATCTGTAATGCCGCTTCAAGACCGCCGCAATCCATATTCACATTTATCGCTTCCTTGGTCATGCGAAGGGCCAGCGGTGTTTTGCCGACCATGATTTTTGCCAGTTCTTGGGCGGTTTCCATCATTTTATCTTTTGGGACGAGGCGGCTGGCAAACCCAAGCTGCATGGCATCTTCCGCGCTCATCCAGTTGCCGGTAAGGAGAAATTCATTGGCCCGTCCGGAGCCGATCAGACGGGGCAGAAAATAACTGGATGCCATGTCCGCGCCGCCAAGGCCGATATTGATATAGGCGGCATTGCAGCGGGACTTTTCGGCCATAATCCGGATGTCAGAAGCCATTGCCAGAGAAAATCCGATCCCGGCGGCTGAACCATGAATACAGCAGATAATCGGCTGAGGCGCCTGCCGCATGGCCAGCAGAATCCTGGCCATTCGTGCCTGTCCGTTGTAGGCGGTGGTCGGGTCCGCCTCAAACAGCTTCGGCGCGAGGCTTTCAATATCCAGTCCGGCGCAGAACCCCCTGGCTTCTCCGCCGTCTAAAATAATCACCCGCACACGGTTATCATACCGGCGTTCCTGCCAGAACTGCTCAAATTCATCGATCAGCGGAAGATCAAAAGAATTATATTTATCCCACCGGTTCAGGGTCAGATACCCGATATGATTTTCCACTCGATAGATAATATTTTCCAATGCTTATACCCTTTTTAAATTTTCTTATTATTTGCAGGCCTTGCCAGCTGTTAAAAACCGTTATGAGCCGTATCAGCAGCGCAGCAGCTTTTCAATATCCAGCTCATGTCCGTCCAGAAATAGATAAATTTGTTCGAGATCAAGGCATGCGAAAAATTTTACCACAGGCATATGGTTGATATTTCGAGGATAAAATTTTGAGCATAACCCAGAACTCAAAAATCAGATATCGGGCAAATTGGTCATTTGTGGATGGGCACGAGCTCAAAACCTGCCGCCCGCGACGACCCGTTTGGCCGCGATTTCAAGAAGCGCCACTGCAAACGCCAGCTTTTCAAATCGTTTATCCTTTGTCTGACCATGATAATACCGGTAGTAAATCTGCTGCGCAATCACCGCCAGCCGGAACAACCCGAAACAATAATAAAAATCGAAATTGTCAATTTGGCGGCCCGATTTTTCCCGGTACAAATCAAAAAGCGCCTTCCGGGTCATCATCCCGTCCACAGTGGTGGGCATCATCCGCATCATTTGGGCTTCCTCCGGATCGTCCCGGTTGATCCAGTATGCCATGGAGCAGCCGAGATCCATTAACGGATCGCCGATGGTGGCCATCTCCCAATCCAGGATGCTGGTAATTTCCACCGGATTTTCCGGGTTAAGCACCAGGTTGTCGAATTTATAGTCATTGTGAATAATGCCGGGAAATCCTGAATCCGGCGGCTGATTTTCATCCAGCCATGCCATGACGGACTCAAAATCCGGGACATCCGGGGTCCGGGCATCCCGAAAGCGTTTGCTCCACCCTTCCACCTGGCGTCTCACATACCCTTCCGGCTTTCCGAAATCCCCCAGCCCGATCGCCTGATAATCCAGGGTATGCAGCCGGAAATGCAGATCAATCATATTTTCACACAGGGTACGCGCCTGGCCGGCCGAAAATGCCATTCCCCGGGGAAGATCCTTTCTGAAAATAATTCCGGGAATCCGCTCCATCACATAAAACGGACACCCCATGATATCTTTGTCTTCCGTATACGCAAGCGGCTTGGGGCAGTATGGAAAAACCGGGTGTAAGGCACTTAAAATCCGGTATTCACGATTCATGTCATGAGCGGTTTTGGCTTTCTTCCCAAACGGCGGCCGCCGCAAAACCATCTCCCGTTCCCCCGCCTGTATAAAATAGGTCAGATTTGAAAATCCGCTGGGAAACTGTTTGATCGACAACGGGCCGTCCAGTCCCGGTATTGTGTCCTTTAGAAACATTTCCACCGCGGAATGATCCAGTTCCTCCCCTTCCCTGATTTTCGCCGGTTCATCCACAAAGGTCATTGAGTCCTCCATATCAGCCTGTCCTGTATTCAGGCCCTGTTTATTTGCAAAGCCGATTCGATAAAACCGATGACAAATTCCGCATATTCCTCCACGGATACCTGCCGCCGGGCATATTTCCACCGTTTTACATACCAGTCCTGGAGCATGGATTTGATCACCGATGCCGCGAGAACCGAATTTTCGACATGAAATACTTTTTTCCGGCTCCCGGCATCAAGAATATCAATAAAAACCTGCTCTGTTTCAAGCTCGCTATCAATGGATTTTTTCTGCTGCGGTTTATCCAGGTTCTTGGTTTCCATATATGAAAAATAGAACCATTTCTGCATGATCTCGGTCAGATAGAGATGGGTCCGGATCGCAGTGCGCAGCATGACATCCGGTTCGGCATTGACATCAATCTGCCGGGTCAGAACGGTCCGGGTCAGCCTTCGTCCTTGATTCTGAATCATCTCAAGGAGTTCTTCCTTGCTGGTAAAATAAGAATACAGCGCGCCCATGCTCAGACCGGACGCCCGGCTCAGGTCGCGGAGGCTCATGGACTGAAAACCTTTTTCATTGCTCAGCCTCAATGCCGTATTGAAAATGTTGGCCAGGTTTTTCACCGCCACCGCTTCTTTTTTGATTTTAATGGAAGCCTGGTTTTCAGCAAAAATTTCACTGCAGATCTCTTCCATTGAAATGGTGGCCATCTGCCTGAATTCTTCAAATGTCATTTCTTTTCCCAAAAATTAAAAATTTTTTCATATCAAATTCGTATGGCAAAGAAAAAAGCCCAAATTC
>JAHECJ010000392.1 GCA_024641805.1 Desulfococcus sp. | reverse complement strand
CGCCTTGCTGCCGGCGTCGGTCTGGCCGCCTTTTAACAGAATCACGGGTTTCTTTTTACCCACCCGCCGCGCGCTTTCAAAGAACCGGCGGCCGTTTTTCACGCTTTCAATATACAGCATCACGGTATCGGTTAAGGGGTCCACCTCAAACCCGTCCAGATAGTCTTCGATGGTGATCATGCCTTCATTGCCCGATCCGCAGAACCCCCGGATACCGATTCCCTGGAGTTCGGCAAATGCCAGAAGCTGGTTTCCCATATTGCCGGACTGGGCCACCACACTGGTGGAGCCGGCTTTCGGCCGGACATGGGTGCCGGTACAATAAAAATTAATATGCGGGTTGCAGATGCCCATGGTGTTCGGGCCGATAATGCGGATACCGGCAGCCCGGGCCTGGTCGACCAGTTCCTTTTCCTTTTTCGCGCCGTCTTCCCCGGTTTCGGCAAACCCGGAAGCAATCAGCAGCATGTTCGCGATTCCCTTTTTCTTAAATTCCGGAATCAACGCCGGCACCATCTTTGCCGGAATGCTGACCACGGCGACATCCACCGGGCCGGGAATATCGCTTACGGTCTGATAGACCGGCCGCCCGGCAATGGTGCCGCCTTTGGGATTCACCAGGTAAATTTCACCATTAAACCCACCGCCGATGGTATTGGTCAGCAGGGTATATCCCCATTTCCCCATGCGGCCGGAGGCCCCGACAAATGCCACGGACCGCGGATAAAACAAAGGCGCGATATCCGCAGGACTCACGGGCGGGGTAAATATTTTTTTTGTTTCCGGATTCCCCTTAATCACCAGCGCATCCACAGCCACCGGCCGGCCTTCCGGTGTAACCAGCAAAGGATTAATATCAATTTCAGCAACCTCCGGGCATTCCACGCCCACTTTTGACAGGCCCATCAACGATTGAATCAACTGTTTCCGGTCCACCGCCGATTCTCCCCGAAAAGGCCCCAGCAAGGCCTTTGATCGGATTTCGTTGATCATGTCATCCGCATCCTGCTCGGTCAATGGCGCCAGCCGGAAACAGACATCCGACAACACCTCTGTAAAAATGCCGCCCAGGCCGAACATCACCACCGGCCCGTACTGATCATCCCTAAACAGGCCGGCCACGAATTCTCGTTTGCCGGATACCTGGGGCTGCACCAGAAACCCTTCCAGCTTATTTCCGGCATTTTTTTCAATGGCCCCGGCAGCGGCTTCCACCGATGCGGCATCGTTTAAGTTCAGATGCACCAGACGCAGTTCCGTCTTATGAAGCAGTTCTTTTCCCAGACCTTTTAAAACCACGGGAAATCCGATTTCCCGGGCGGCCGCAACCGCTTCTTGCGCACTTTTCGCCATCATTTCATTCACAACAGAAACGCCATAGGGTTTTAAAAACTGTTTGGACTCAAATTCCGTGAGTGCAACCTTTGTTTGCTTGCTATTTTTTCCCATTTTTCTTCCTTTATAGGTCAATTCGTTAAAATTTTATAAATCCGCATTCAATCTTGACGTAAAGGGAAAGTTTTTTATTCATTAATACATATTTTGTCAAGGTCAAGAAGGAGGTCTCCATACAAAGCAGGTCGGGAGGACCCTGATTTTAACACCTTGAATTTAAGGATTCGGATAAAACTGAAATAATTAAAGCTCTCCGAAAAGGGCAATATTTATTTCCCTTTTGGCTGATGCTGCTCCGAAGACAAAACGACCAGGTTCGACTTGTCTTTCGTAAATTTCAGCCCTTTGTGATCCTCTCCCACTTCTTCGATGGAAATAATGGAATAGATGGAAAGGTGCAGCGTTTTTACACCTTCAAACTGACGTTTCTGATCTTCTTCCCCGGGATTAATGACAAGGGATTTGGTGTCAAAAACAAAATCGGAAATGGCCACAAAACTGAGCCCCAGCGTTGAATCGGTCACTGTTCTGGCTTTTAAGGATAAAACTTTAGCGTCTTTGGCGTCTCGGTAAGTAATCAGGAAAAAGGTATCTTCTTTTTTTTTTGCCATGGTGGATTCAACTCTCTCGGGTCGATATGTTAATAGCGATAATTTTTATTTTCAGGCCATTTTGATCCATAAACCATAAAACAGGCGCGAAAAATTGTCAAAAGCATAAAAACGTCGGAGAACGGTTCTTTTCACTGAAAAAGAGCAATAAAACAATGGAAGCGTTATTGTTATTAATATTAATTTTTGTTAATTTGCCAAAATCAATCTCAGGTTGAGTCAAAAAACCGGCCCACCGGTTGAACCGGTCCGAAAAACATCCTGACGAAGAGAGCCATAAATACATCGGTAGCAAAATTGTTTTAACGGTAATTTAAAAAGGAAAAAAGATGGAAGATCCCAAAAAAAAATCAAAGCAGATTCAGATCAAGGCAAACGAGGAGACGTCGCAGGGGCGTTACAGCAATTCCATGTTTATCGCCCATGGACCGGAGGAGTTTATCATCGACTGGCTGCTCAACTCCCCCACCGGCGCCCATCTGGTTTCCCGGATTATCGTTACGCCCGGCCATGTTAAACGAATTATCGCTGCGCTGAGCGATAACTTAAAAAAATATGAAGAAATGTTCGGGGAAGTCAAACTGGCGGGACCGGCGGAAGAACAATTTCACTGATCGCCGGGGGAGCATCCATCTCTCTTTTTCGACTGCTTTAGATTTAGACATGATTATTTCAAGTTAACCGGTTTTTGTAAATCAGTTAAAATCAACGGGTGAAAAATACCGTTTTTCAAAAGCATCCCCTTGAAATTGAGCGGAACAGTGAATATTTTTTTAGGTAGATATAGGCGACAGATGAAAATAGCTTCTCTTGTCCTATATGGAAAAGACACCTCGCATGCCTCTCTCCTCTTTCGTGTTTCGAAGATCTCCCGTTAGTGCCTGCCTATATCGATTTTCATCAACCAGCAAAGGAGGCAACGTCATGAAAGCAGGCATTCTTTTTACAGGAAGCGGCCCGATCCTTATTTTAACATCATACAACTCACTGACCAGTGAGGATTTGACCAAAAAACTGGCGGTCAAAGGGATCAAGAAGTTTATCGGATTTGAAGTCCCGGAAGAGGTGGTAAAAAAAAGATACGGAAATCACTTTAATGTGATTATGGGCGACCTCAAGCAGAAAGACGATTTGCGGGTTCTCGATTATGACGGACACCATGTGTTTTACACATTTTCGTTAACGGAGCTTGGCGAACCCATCTTTCATGAAACAGGACAGGATATGAGTTCCATGAAATTTGCTAAAGATGCCGGATTTGCAGAAAAACCTTCTGTTCAGACGCATTAGATCAGGCGGTTATAATCCTTCTTTAAAAAAATCGTCGGTTTCCGTGATGGAATTCGGGCTTTTGGTGGTTTCCGTGGGGGCGGTTCCTTCCTTAAAGCACTCAAAAATGGTGTTTTTAGATTCCGGTATGGGAAGCAGCCCCGTATCCGCATCAATTTTTGCAAACACCACGCTGTCCGGCACTTTAAACATACTTACCGGTCGACCCTCCAAGGCCTGCTGCACGAAATCAAGCCATATGGGGCTTGCCGCCCGGGACCCGGTTTCTTTTTTTCCCAATGACTGCTCGTGGTCAAACCCGACCCACACACCGGTGATATACTCGGGGGTGTATCCCACAAACCACGCGTCATTCAAATTGTTAGTGGTTCCGGTTTTTCCCGCCACCGGCCGTTTCAAGGCCTTGATTCGCCAACCG
>JAHECJ010000391.1 GCA_024641805.1 Desulfococcus sp. | reverse complement strand
TGTGTTCCGGAATCTCTTGTCGATTGAAGAGGTTATGGCATCACCCCACCAGTTCGGCCCGCTTACCCGCTTTCAGTGCTGTCCGCCGACCTGCGGCGCGGCCGCGGCGGTTGTCTGTTCGGATGATTTTGCCAAAAAACACAACATCGCCAATCCGGTGTATATTGCGGGTCAATCCATGAAATCGGACTTTTCAAGCTCTTTTGAAGACAAGAGCGCCATGAAAATCGTTGGATACGACATGACCGCGGCTGCCGCAAAAGACGTATACGCTCAGGCGGGCATTGGCCCTGAAGAGGTTAACCTGGTTGAGCTTCACGACTGTTTCACCGCCAACGAGTTGATTACCTATGAGGGCCTCGGACTGACGCCCGAAGGGACCGCCGAGAAATTCATCAATGACGGGGACAATACCTATGGCGGAAGAGTGGTGACCAATCCTTCAGGCGGTCTTCTTTCCAAGGGACATCCTCTGGGCGCCACGGGACTGGCCCAATGCGCCGAACTGGTCTGGCAGTTAAGGGGAGAATGCGGTGTCCGGCAGGTGGAAGGGGCCAAAATCGGCCTTCAGCATAATATCGGGCTGGGCGGAGCCGCGGTTGTTACAATGTATCGGAAGGACTAAACCAAACTGACCGCGTATTCCATGTTTCTCTAAACTGATCTGAGAAAACAGCCTGAGCTGTAAAGCGGGCATTTGGCGGAAAATCATCTTGTGCGGAACGGACCCGGTTTTACCCGCCGGAGCGCAAGATGATTTTCTGCGGGTCTTTAAAAAACATCATGACAAGCATGGATCAGATCAACCGGATAGGCAGCGGCTGAGGATTTAAACTATAATGGTGTACATCGATGTGACCGCGGCAGTCATCTGGAAAAACGGGAAAGTTTTAATCGCCAGGCGGGCGCCGGGGGAACATCTGGAAGCATTCTGGGAATTCCCCGGCGGGAAAATAGAAAAAGGGGAAACTCCTGAACAGTGCCTGAAAAGAGAATTGTTCGAAGAATTCGGGATAGACGCAGAAATCGGGTCGTTTATTGTTGAAAGCCGCTTCAGCTATCAGAACAAGCATATTCGGCTGCTTGCCTATGAAGCGGCGCATTTGAGCGGAGACTTTTCTTTGAAAGTCCACTCGGCAATCGCCTGGGCAGCCCTTGATAAAATAGATAATTATTCCATCGCGCCGGCAGATGTTCCAATTATTGAGAGATTAAAGTTGAATTTCGTGCATGGAGTCACCCATTAAAAGCCTGGGTCTGTCCTTGACTCCGTCAAGATTTAAATTCCGCATAATTCTATGGACAGATTACTTAATTCGGGAAGCATGAAACAGAAAAAAGACAGAAGAAAATATAAATCCGGCTTAACAACATAATTATCCTGTTGTTTTATCTCCTCGCCACCCCAGGCATACCCGGCGCTGCGGACGATGTAATTCGCATTGATATCTGCCGGGTAAATATTTATGTTCTTTTTAGCAATCCTCAGCCAATTATGTTTACGAATACTACTGGAATCAATTCAACCTTGATTTTTCCATTTATAAAGAACAAAATATTACAAATATTATGATTCCATTAGCTTAATAGAAGACTAAATTGAAAACAATTAATCGGCAGAAAAAAAGAGGAGACACGATGATGATCAGGTATGGATTTATAGGAGTATTATTGGCAATGGCCGGCGCGCTTTTATTCGGATGTGCCACTCAACAAATGCAGCCAGCCGGTCCTCTTTTTGCGACGGAACAGTTAACAGCCGGTCAGTATGAACCCAAAGTGGATAACTTTGAGGTCATTTTAGATGCATCTTCATCTATGAATGAGAAATATAATGGAACGACCAAGTTTAAGATCGCCAAAGATTTCTTAGACGCAATGGGCCAGACACTCCCGGAACTTAAGTTTAATGGAACACTAAGGACTTTCGGCTATAACCCTAATTACCCCAAAGCGTTCAACGATCTTTTCTACGGTCCGGCGAAATATTCAAGGGCAGGATTGAAAGACGGCTTGATAGCTGTCAGCCAGGCCGACGGGACGAGTCCTCTTGGAAAAGCCATCAGCGATGCCGGCGAGGACCTGAAATCGGCGCAGGGTAAAATAGCGGTGGTTGTTTTGAGTGATGGAAAAGATATGGACAATGAGCCGGTTACGGCTGCCCAGGAACTGAAAGGTCAGTTCGGTGACAGGCTTTGCATATACACGGTATTAATAGGAGATGATCGTGCGGGCAAAAAACTTTTGGAAAGTGTTGCAACGGCCGGAGGATGCGGTTTTTTAACCTCTTCGGATGAATTCAAATCAGGACCGGAAATGGGCGAATTTGTGAAAAAGGTATTTTTGGCCGAGGCGGTCCGGTCTCTGGACAGTGATAAAGACGGCGTGCCTGACAATCTGGACCGTTGCCCGGATACCCCTGAAGGTGTTGTGGTGGACGCGCAAGGTTGTCCGGTAGATTCGGACGGTGACGGTGTCCCGGACTATATGGATGACTGCCCTAACACGCCGAAAGGGGCTTCAGTGAATGCAAAGGGCTGCTGGTCATACGCTTCGGTAGCACTCTTTGATTTGAACAGTTATAGTATCAAACCGGAAGCTTATTCCATGCTGAATGAAGTGGTTTCCATCCTGGAAGATAATCCGGAGATCAAGGTCGATATTCAGGGACATACTGACAATTACGGGACTGCGGACTACAACATGAAACTTTCCGAAAAGCGGGCCGAGTCGGTTAAAACATATCTTGTGGACAAAGGAGTTGACCCCAAAAGACTCTCCACAAAGGGGTTTGGATTTTCACAGCCCGTCGCCGGCAACGAGACGAAAGCGGGACGGGCCCAAAACCGAAGGGTTCAGTTTTTTCCAGTTAAATAAACTGCTGTTATTTAATATTGAGTGAAACAATCATCACGGATGAAGACCGGCTGCGCTAATCAAAAATAATCAGGCCAGCCGGTCTTCAATACCGTGCCGATATCCCGCCAGCCGGTGACCTGAAAATTTTCCCGGACATAGCTGGTGTCCCCGCCGTAAATGACAATGCTGCGACGGACCTCGCCGGAAAGTTTTGAAAAGAAACGAAGTCCCTTAAAAAAATCCGACGCGACCGTTTGTGCGGACTTTACTTCAACCGCATCTGTATTCTGGCCGTGATCACAGATCAAATCTACCTCATTTCCGGTATTGTCCCTGAAAAAATAGAGGTTATCCGTCTGGCCGTTATTGAAACGGTTTTTCAACAGTTCCGATACAACAAAATTTTCAAAAAGAGCGCCTCTGAGTGGATGAGTTTTCATCTGGTTTTCGTCGCTGATATCCAGCAGAAAGGCGGCAAGGCCGGTGTCCAGAAAATAGAGTTTTGGTGATTTGATAAGGCGTTTATTGAAATTTTTGTAATACGGTCGTAATAATTTAATGACGTAACTGGCCTCAAGAACGGAGATCCAGCTCTTAATTGTTGCATGATTTACACCGCAGTCATTGCCCAGACTGGAAAGGTTGAGTATCTGCCCAGTTCTTCCGGCACAAAGTTTCAGAAAAATTTCAAACTTGGACAGGTCTTTGATATTTATAAGCAATCGAAGATCACGCTCAACATAGGTGTTTACATAAAACTGCATGGCCTCTGTCGCATTCAACTCTTTATCAAAAATTCTCGGATAAAATCCGGTATACAGAACATGATCCAGGGTAATGCTTTCGTGGTCAGCGCCA
>JAHECJ010000390.1 GCA_024641805.1 Desulfococcus sp. | reverse complement strand
CACGGACTCCCGCTATATCGCGCTTTGCAGGGAACTGGCGGAACTCCGTGATCGGAACTCTCCGAAATACCGGCTGGAAACGCTGATCAGCAGAACCTATCCGGACTGGGAAATACTGCCGGTTCATGAAAAATACACACCTGTCTGGATCCGGTCCATGCATAAGAATCATAAAGCCCATTTAATTCATAAAGAGCTGGTGTTTGAGCTGGCAACCGCTTTTTATCTGTCCCGGGGAACCATCTTTTCCTCTATGAAACTGTTTGATACGCCCTATACCATCTGTTCATGCCCCACGCCGGAAAACGGCGGCGGCTGCACACTCACAAACTGGTATTACTGGGGGAGTTCCAACACATCATTGCTGCCCAATGACGAATTTTTCGGCCGGCGGAAGAATGACAAGGAAAAAGTCGAAATCTGCCGGCATTTTCCTGTCCGGGCAGAGCGCGAATGTCTGGGGTGCGGGTGCAACCATGATGAAGAAACCAGGGATATTTCGTCGGTCTTCCGGCAGGCGGATGAAATGTTTGAAAAGTACGTCAAATATGGGAAGGTCTATTAATAAACGTCTTCTCAGCCAAGCACTTCTCTTAATTTTTTTGATAAATCCAACATGTTAAAAGGCTTCTGGATAAAACCGCGGGACCCCCTCTTTATGAGTTCGGAAGCCTGGCCGTTAATGCTGTAGCCGCTTGAAATAAGCACTTTGACGTTAGGATCCAAAATCTTGAGCTGATTAAACGTCGTGCTGCCGCTCATTTTCGGCATGATCATATCCAGAATTACCAGATCTATTTTCCGGTGAGACTGCGTATACGTTGCAATGGCCGCTTGCCCGGAATTTGCGGTCAGCACATGATATCCCAACTCTTTCAGCATGGTTTCGCCGGTTTCAGTGAGCATGGGTTCATCATCCACAATCAGAATGGTTTCGGTGCCCCGCAACAGTGGTGTCGTTGATCGCTTTTCTTTTTCCGGCAATTTGTCGGAAGCCGGCAGATAGATTTTAAACGTCGACCCCTTGCCGGGTTCGCTGTAGACCGTGATATATCCCCGGTGGTTTTTGACAATGCCGTAGACGGATGACAGGCCCAGGCCGGTTCCCTGTCCATGCTCCTTGGTGGTAAAAAACGGCTCGAAAATTTTTTCCTGGGTACTCTTATCCATTCCGATGCCGGTATCGGTAACGGAAATCATAACATATTGCCCGCCTTCATCCTGATAGGGAGCCAGCTGGTATTGATCCAGGAAAACGTTTTGGGTCTGAATAAAAATATCGCCTCCGTCGGGCATGGCTTGGGAAGCGTTCACCAGAAGATTCAATAAGGTTTGTTCGATCTGACCGGGATCAGCATTGATCGGCAGAAGGGAATCATCAAGATTGGTGTGGATGGTCAGTTCTTTTTTGGTGGTGGCGAAAATTTTTGAACTCATCCGGGCAATGACATTCAAGTCAATTGTTTTAGATTCATGCCGCCCCCCGCGGGCAAAACCCAGAAGCTGGCGGCTGAGGTCAGATCCATGCTGGATGTGCTGCTCAATGATTCGCAATTTTTTATAATGGGGATGGGTGGGGTCTGTTTTCATGAGCATCAGTGACGTATTGCCCTGGATGGTCATGAGCAGATTGTTGAAGTTATGAGCGATTCCGCCTGCAAGCGTACCAATCGCCTCCATTTTCTGCATTTGCTGGAGTTGCTGGATCATTCGCTTCTGGTCGGTGATATCGCGGATGATCCCCTGGTAGCCCAATATCTCGCTGTTTTCGGAATACCATAAGGTGGAGGTTAAAAGACAATCAATCCGCGTCCCATCCTTTTTTTTAAATCTTATTTCATAGTCCCTGACATATCCTTTTTCGCGGATGGTTTCCTGGAATTTTTCACGGTCATCCGGGGTATTGTATATTTTGATTATATCCGAACCCACCATTTCATCTCTGGAGTAACCGAAAAGTTCAACCCCTGCCGGATTGAACTCGATTATTTTACCGGCGATGGTGGTGATATAAATGGTGTCCCTTGAGTTTTCAAAGAGGCTTCGGTATCTTTCTTCGCTTTTTTTAAGCGCTTTTTCGGCAATGATTCGTTGGGATACATCGCGGGAAACACCAATGATATCGATAAGATTGCCTTTTTTGTCAAAAATGGGTTTTGCCGTGAGTTCCACCCATAGGGTTGCCCCGTCCTTGCAGAGATATTCTATTTCAATGGAATGGGTCTGGTGCGGATTAAAAGAATCCGTTTTCAGCTTTTCAATGACGTCTGTGAAATATCTGGCGGCGAATCCAAAAGATGCTGGAGTAAGCATCTCTTTGATGGATTTTTGCTGGGCTTCTTCCACTGAATATCCCAGCATGGTTTCAACAGAGGGGCTGAGATATTCAATGCGGAAATTTTTGGAGGAGAGTGTCCATATGATATCCGGAATGTTTTCGATCATCATCCGGAATTTGTATTCGCTGCGTTTCACCTGTTCCAGGTCCTGACGGATTTTTGAATTTTCCGTTTCAAAATCCCGGATGCGATGAATCAGCTCTTCATACGACGGTTTATCAACCATCAAGCGTGTCTCCTGTTTTGCGAGCCGGACTTACGGCGATGCTCGTGATGGAAAAATATTATGATTTACAATTGTTTAACATTAAAACGAATAATTTTAAAATAAAAAATACTAACAAGATTTGACAACAGGAGCACTGAGAAAAAATAGTGAAAGGTTTTCCCTCTTTAGAGGGAGTCGTGAAACGCGGTGATAAGCTGCGGAATGAATAGGGCTAAATCCTCTATGATGCATACATCGGAGATATTGAATATGGCCGCGCGCGGGTCGGTGTTGATTGAAACGATGAATTTGGAATCCCGCATCCCGCTGATATGCTGGCTGGATCCGGATATGCCGCAGGCGAGATATAGTTTGGGTTTGACGATGGCGCCGGTGATTCCGACCTGCTGGCAGTATTTCAGCCATTTTTTGTCGCAAATCGGGCGGGAGCCGGTTACCGCCGACTTCGGAAACAGTTCCGCCAGTTGATAAATCAGATCCAGATTCTCTTTTTTCCGGATCCCGTTCCCTGCGGAGACAATAACATCCGCATTGTCAAGGGCGGATGTGTCGGCAGTATTGTTTTTATATCCGATCAATTGATAGCCGTCACGGGGGAGGGCGATATCAACCATCGAAATGTCACCGGTCTTTTTTTCAAATCCGGTTTCAGGCATCGATTTGAAACTTCCGGGCACAATGGTCAGTACGGTGTTTTTTGAGGACGGAATGATGGCGGCGGATATTCTGTCGTTAAATATGGATCGTGTAAAAGAAATGCCTTCATCCTGTTGGGTAATTTTTTCAACTCCGGTGATGCACGCAGCATTAATTTTTACGGCAAGGCCCGGGGCTGCATCAAGGCCTGTACTGTTGTGGGCCATGCAGACAAATGCCGGGTTCAGATCATTGAGCAGGGAAGCCGGAAGATTTTTAAAAACAATTTCATCAGACATTCCTTGTTCTCCGGCACTGATAATGAGGATATCAATCCCGGACTTCCCGGATAACTGCCTGGCGGCGTCGGACTCTCCCGAGCCTGTCATCAATATTTTGATATCTTTGTGGATATATTGCTGAAGAATCCTCGCGCACACAATCAGTTCATCGGTGACCGGGGTGATTTCTCCGTCAATTTGTTCTGCAAGGATAATGATATGCGGTTTCATGGTGTTT
>JAHECJ010000389.1 GCA_024641805.1 Desulfococcus sp. | reverse complement strand
ATCTTGATGCGCGTGAAGCGCGAGACCGACCTCGTGGCGCGCTTCGGCGGCGAGGAGTTCTGTGTGCTCTGCGAAGAGACCGACACGGACGGCGCGATCTTGCTCGCAGAGCGCGTGCGGGAGGAGTTGGGCGAGACCGTGTTCCAGACCGAGAACGGCAAGCTGCAGGTGCGCGCGTCCCTCGGCGTGGCGACGTTCCCCACGCACGCCAAGACGCCCGAGGGCCTGTTCGACATCACCGACAAGGCCCTCTACGCGGCGAAGCACGGCGGCCGCAACCAAGTGGTCGCGGCCTGAGGGGCAGCGGGCGAGTCACAGCGCGAGCCGAAGCTCACGGAGCGGGCTGCGTGGCCCCGCCACCCATCACTCGCTCGATGCGAGCACGCAGCGCCGGGTCCATGTTTGCGCTGGCCTGCTGGCACTCCTCTTGGTGCTGCACGGCATAGCTGATGACCAGGCACTGCTGCACCTCGCTCGGGAGGTCGCGACAGACCTCGACGAACGCGTCGCGGGGCGGGAGCGCGTTGACCGGCTGGTCGGGCATGGAGTCGCGGAGGGCCGTCACCATCGCATGGAGCGCCCGGTAAGCGATGCCGCACTGGTCGTCCCCGGCCGCCTGAGACAAGTCCTGCTGAATCTTGCCGGAAATGCGATTAAATTCACCGAAAAAGGAAGCATTACCATTCATGCGGATCTCGTAAAAACCAGCGAGACCCATGTAACCGTCAAATTCAGCGTAGAAGATACGGGGCCCGGGATTCCCGAGCAAAAACTGGACCGTCTTTTTAAATCATTCTCCCAGATAGAGGATTCGACCAACTGGAATCACGGCGGGACCGGACTGGGGCTGGTCATCAGCAAAAGCATTGCGGAACTGATGGGCGGTTCCATCGGTGTTGTAACCACTGAAGGGAAAGGATCCAGGTTCTGGTTTACCGCTGTTTTTGAAAAGGATGAATCTCTTCCGGATGACGAATGCGAAAAGCCGGTATTCCTGCTATCAACACGCATTCTTGTGGTTGAAGACAATGAAACCCATCGGCAGATTATCAGTGAACTGCTCAAGACATTTAAGCTCTCCTATGATGAAGCAAAAACGGAAACGGAGGCGATAGATAAACTGAAGACCGCCAGCCAAAGCGGCAATCCCTTCAGTATCGTCATTATCGATAATGTCCTGAAGGATAATGACGGAAAGCACCTCGGCCGAAAAATCAAATCCGATGCTGATTTTAAAGATATGAATATCATTTTGCTGACGGAAAAAGGCGAGCGAAGAATCGGCGCAGACCTCCGGGAAAACGGATTTTCCGCATATCTCACAAAACCCTTGAAACGTGACCAGTTCCATGACTGTCTCACGGAATTGTCCCAATCGCCTTCCAGGGCCATTAAAAAACACAAAAGTCCTATCATTTCCAGCCATTCCATCGTTGAAACGCAGCAACAGAATATTTCCATCCTGCTGGTGGAGGATAACCGCGTCAATCAGATGGTGACACAAAAGATTTTGACCAAAAACGGATATCAGGTGGATATCGCGAATAACGGTATCGAGGCCATCCGGTTGCTCGGGAAAAAACAGTATCATCTTGTGCTGATGGATATTTTAATGCCAGAGATGGGCGGGTATGAAACCACCCAGAAAATCCGGTCTCCGGAAACGCATGTCATCGACCACGACCTGCCGATTATTGCGTTGACTGCCAGCGCACTAGCCGAAGACAAGGAAAAATGCTTAAGTGCGGGCATGAATGATTATATCGCCAAACCGGTAAAGCCCCAGGAACTCATCGACAAGGTCAAAAAGTGGTCGTGGAAAAACCAAACGTAAATCATCCATACGCATCCCTTCTTCTTCAAAATAATTCGAATTGATAATCATTAAAAAGGAGGATTATGAAACGATTCTGTTTCTTTATTATCGGTCTGCTTGCCGCGATTGTCATAGGCTTTTCAAGCGTACCTGCTTTTGCAGATTCAGCAAGTGATGAGGAACTGACCCGTCGAATCGATTTTATTCAAAACCGCCTTTATGAAGGAACGCTCAATGCCACGCGCTGGCAGTATTCCTGGATGTTTATCAATGGAAGTATTGCGTATGTCCAGTTCGGGATGGCAGTAACGCAAACGGATGCGGATGAAAAGGACGATCGATATGACAATATTGTCGGCGGGATTTCCGAGGTGCTGGCGGTGGGCGATCTGATGCTGAATCCGCTGAGTTCATGGAACGCGGCTTCAAAACTTCAGGACCTTCCGCAAACAACCGGTGAAGAAAAAAAAGCAAAGCTCGCATTTGCTGAACAACTCCTAAAAGATTGCGCGGACCGGGAAATATATGGGCGATCCTGGAAAACCCATGCGCTGGCAGGGCTTGTGAGTGTGCTCGGTGGAGCCGCAATTGCGCTGGATAAGGATGACGATGGCGACCACCGGGTTGGGGACGGGGCGGCTTTTTTAGCCTCCAGCATGCTGATAGCCGAGATCCAGATTTTTACCATGCCGACCCGGGCCATCAAGGATTGGGAAGCTTATTCGTCGATGCCGTTTGATGACTCCACGGTGGAAATAAAACAATCACATGAAAAAAATTACTTTTTTACGGCAAGCCCGAAAGGTATTTTTTGTACCATTCTGTTCTGACCTAAATTTGACGGCTTCGTAAAAAGGAGATTGATTTTATGGATGAAAACCCGAAACAGGCGTCCGCCTATAGGTGGGTGGTTCTTTTCGTATTTTCAATCGTTAATGCGGTCATGCAGATTCAGTGGCTCACGTTTGCCCCGATTGCCAGGGAAGCAAGATTGGTGTATGGCGTATCCGCCCTGCAAATCGATCTGCTGTCCATTATTTTTATGGGAATGTTTGTCCTGATGTGCATTCCAGCCTCATATGTCATAGATACTTTCGGCATACGCATCGGGGTGGGATTCGGCGCGATACTGATCGGCATCTTCGGCCTTTTAAAGGGTCTGTATGCACATAATTACACCATGGTGGTTGTTGCCCAGACTGGGCTCGCCGTTGCCCAGCCGTTTATTTTAAACGCGGTGACCAAGGTGGCGGGACGCTGGTTTCCGATACAGGAAAGAGCAACCGCCGTTGGAATTGCGACCCTGTCACAGTTTATCGGTATTATCGTGGCCATGATCGCAACGCCGATGCTGGTAACGCAGAACATTGACGGGACCTATCAACTGCATTTAATGCTGTTTTCCTATGGGCTGATTTCCGCGGCCAGTTCGATGATTCTTCTGATATTTTTAAAGGAACCGCCGGTGGCGTCCGCTGATCAGGAGATTACGGATGGACGGATTAATGTTTTTGAGGGCGTTAAACATATTCTCCGCCACAGGGACATGCGAATTATGCTCATTCTGTTTTTTCTGGGTTTGGGCATGTTTAATGCCATCAGCACCTGTATTGATCAAATTTGCCAGATAAAAGGACTGACAACGGAACAAACCGGACTGGTCGGCGGAATAATGCTGATCGCGGGAATCATTGGGGCCGTTATCCTGCCCATGCTTTCTGATAAACTTCGTAAACGGAAAATGTTCATCCTGATCGGCATGGTCTTTATGACCCCCGGCCTGGCGGGTTTAACCTTTGCCGCCGGATATATGCCACTGCTGGTTTCTTCCTTTGTCCTCGGTTTTTTTCTGCTAGGCGCATGCGCGCCGGTCGGCTTTCAATATTGCGCGGAAATCAGTTTCCCGGCACCG
>JAHECJ010000388.1 GCA_024641805.1 Desulfococcus sp. | reverse complement strand
CTTCAGTGGAGGCGCCGAGGTGTGGTGTGCCGATCACCTTGTCCAGTTTGATTAGCGGCAGATCCGCCGGCGGGGGTTCGGTGCTGAAAACGTCCAAAGCGGCGCCGGCGACCTTGCCGGAAGTCAGCGCATCATAAAGATCGTTTTCATCAATTATGCCGCCGCGGGCACAGTTGATAACCATGACGCCGGTTTTCATCTGGTCAAAGGCCGCTTTGTTGATCAGGCTGGTGGTGTTTTTATTTTTCGGAACATGGACGGTAATGTAATCGGACTCCTGGTAAAGTTTTTCCAGGGATACCCATTCAAAACCTTCTTTTTCAATCACTTCCGGCTGGACAACCGGGTCATAAATGACCACTCGCATCTTCAGGCCCCGGGCGCGATCTGCGACCACGGACCCGATTTTTCCAAAACCGATAACCCCCAGTGTTTTGTTGAAAACTTCCCGGCCCTGGAGTTTCTTTTTTTCCCATCGCCCGTCTTTAATCGATGAGGTTGCCTGGGGAATGTTCCGGGTCAGGGCCATCATCAGCGCGATGGTGTGTTCCGCCGTGGTGACCACATTACCGCCGGGGGTATTCATGACCGCCACTCCTTTTTTGGTGGCAGCCGGAATGTCCACGTTATCCAGACCGATCCCGGCCCGTCCGACGACTTTCAGGTTGGTGGCAGCCCCTAAAAGATCCTCGGTTACTTTTGTGGCGCTGCGAATGACCAGCGCGTCATAATTGCTGATAATTGCCTTGAGGTCTTCCGGGGAAAGACCGGTCTTCACGTCGACGTCGATTCCATCTTCGTTTTGAAAAATTTTGACTCCTGCTTCCCCTAGATTATCACTGATTAATACTTTCATAAACATCGCCTCTGCTTAAAAAATTAATAATGTTATATAAATATGAAGATATAATAAAATTATACGGTCATTTCAGTTACCACCTGGTTCCTGCCCATTGATTTAGCTTTATACATCGCCACATCGGATCTGGCAATCAGTTCATCAATGCTCTCAACGGGGCAGTAGGTGGTAATCCCCGTCGAGATTGTTATGCAAAAAGATTCCGGGAATCCCGGAAATTTTAAATTTTCAATGGTATTTTTGATGCGGCCGGCGCACTCTTCAGCGCCTTTTGCATCCGTTCCGCTCATGATGATGATAAACTCCTCTCCACCATAACGGGAAATACTGTCGATCTCTCTTATTTCATGACTTATCGTATGAATCAAGTGTTTTAAAACATCATCTCCTTTTAAATGGCCATAGGTGTCATTAATTTTTTTGAAGTGATCCAGATCGAACAACGCGATGGAGAAGCACCCGCCGGTTCGGTCGGCCTTGGCCTTTTCCCGATTGAGTTCTTCATACATTTGGCGTCGATTATACGCCCGGGTCAGGTCATCGTGGCTGGCCAGCTCCTGGATGGTGTTGAGTGCATTATTCAACCGGTAATTGGTGGCGGATAATTTTTTCCGTATTTGTCTGATATAGTTTCCGACCATTGAGAACCAGGTCAGGATAGTGGCGAACACAACCAGTTGCAGAATTTCAACCCGGAGGGTAATGGTATTCGGATGATTGTTCAGCAGCAAAAGGATGACAGTCCCGTAACACATTACGGAAAATATCGTAAAAAGAATATATTGTACCAGGTTAAAGCGGAAGATCCCGAATAGCATGGTTACAATATAGGCAATCAGCATCACTCCCCGGATATTATCCGTGAAATATACGGCCACCATGGCCGCCAGGGCGGCAATGGCCATTTGGGGAAAGGTCAGGCTCGGGTCGGTAAATTTTTTATTCAGTCCGGTCCGGAAAAGGATATATAAAAGGATATTGATCCCGATAACGAATCCAAACGCAACTAACGTCCAGCCGTAAGAAAGGCGGGAAAATCCCAGGTAATGGCAATACATAATGAGGATTAACCACATGGCATAAGATGCCGCGCCGATAAAAAATCGTCGGAGTCTCAATGCCTGCTGTCGGTCATTTTTAGGGATGATGCTTGTCATTGATAATTAACGGACATCTAAAGTTTCATGTAAATATAGCGTAAAAAGTTGTTTCCCCGTAACGCTGTATTTTTACTGTATATGAATCTGAGGGACTGTCTGGAAAGGTTTCAGGTGTCAGGAAACGGGTCCTGAATACTGACGCCAGAACACTTCTTTTGCAATATCTCTTTACACCGTTTCGCGGAAACTCTACGCCAAAGATCTTCAGCGAATAGCCTGTGAGGTCGACTGTCCGCCGGAATCCTCCTATATATCATTTTTGACCGTTTCCAGGGTGGTTTCCACCAGGTTTCTGATTTCCCCTAATCGTTTTTCAGACAATGCTTCAAATCTCAGGACCAGGGCCGGCTGCGTGTTGGAGGCGCGGACAAGGCCCCAGCCGTCTTCGAAAACAACCCGGGCGCCGTCAATGTCAATGACATCATACTCCTTGCGAAAGACGGCGGTTAATTTTTCAACTACTTTAAATTTGACATGATCCGGGCAGTCAACCCGTATTTCAGGTGTATTATAGGTTTTGGGAATTCCTGAAAGCAGTTCGGAAATGGTCTTGCCGGTGGCGGACAGGATTTCCAGGAGCCGGCAGGATGCATACGTCGCGTCGTCAAATCCGAAATACCGGTCTGCAAAAAACATATGGCCGCTCATTTCACCGGCCAGTTCCGCGTTTTCGATTTTCATTTTTTTCTTGATCAGGGAATGTCCGGTTTTCCACATGATGGCATTGCCGCCATGGGCCTTAATATCATCATACATGGTTTTTGAACATTTGACCTCGGAGATAAACGTGGCGCCCGGTTTTCTGGCAAGAATTTCCCGGGAGAAGATGATCATGAGCTGATCACCGTAAATCAGGTTCCCTTTTTCATCCACAACGCCGATTCGGTCACCGTCGCCGTCATACCCGATTCCCAGGTCCAGCCGTTTGTCTTTGACCAGTGCAATCAGGTCTTTCATGTTTTTGGCAACGGTGGGGTCCGCCTCGTGGTTCGGGAAAGTGCCGTCCATGTCGCAGTATATGTCATAAACTTCGCAGTGAAGCTGTTTTAGAATCGGTACCGCAATCACGCCGGCAGTGCCGTTTCCGGCATCAATCCCGACTTTTAAGGGCTTGTTAATGTGGATGTTTTCGATGATATATTTTTTGTAAGGGGTGATCACATCGGCTTTGTCCCTGGATCCGTTTCCTTTGACAAAGTCGTTTTGTTCGATGATTTTCCGGATTTCCTGGATTTGGTCGCCGTGAACGGAATCCAGATTTTGGCAGACCTTAAACCCATTGTATTCCGGTGGGTTATGGCTGGCGGTCACCATAACCCCGCCTTGCTTATTTAAATGGCGGATGGAATAATACTGGACCGGCGTCGGGCATACGCCGATATCGGTGACATGGCACCCGGTGGACAGAAGCCCCTGGATCAGCAGTTCCGCATACCGGTCGGACGTAATGCGGCAGTCGCGTCCCACTGTCAGGTCAAGGCAGTTCTTTCTTGCCAGAAAGGTGCCGATCCCCTTGCCGATTTGAATCACATCTGCTTCCGTGATTTGCGTTCCGGCAATTCCCCGGATATCGTATTCCCTGAAAATATCGGGAGTCATATTTCCCTCCTAATGATTATGGATTGTAAGATTTTTAATATTTTTTGATAACCACTTGTGATTATTTTCTTATGACAAAATAAAAAGTTCAAATTCAAGGCACACAAAGAC
>JAHECJ010000387.1 GCA_024641805.1 Desulfococcus sp. | reverse complement strand
TCCGCGTACTGAGTACCTTTGGGAATCTTGAGGATTTCTTCTCCGGTCAGCGTCGGCACTGTTATTTCGCCCCCGGTTGCGGCCTGGATGAATGAAAGCTCCACCGTGCAGATGATATCGTTATTGCTGCGCTTGAAAAATTCGTGCGGTTTAACCCGGATAAATACGTACAGATCACCGGGAGGGCCTCCTTTGATTCCGGGTTCACCTTCTCCGGTCAGCCGGAGCTTGGACCCGTTGTCCACGCCGGCCGGAATTTTCAAAGACACTTTTTTATTCACAATGATCCGCTGCTGTCCCCGGCATTGGGGGCAAGGATCCTTAATGACCTGGCCGGCGCCCCGGCAGCCGGGACATGTACTTTTCACTGAAAAAAAGCCCTGGGTTCTCACAAACTGGCCGGTTCCGCGGCACTGGGAACAGGTTTCAGGATATGTTCCAGGCCGGGCGCCGCTTCCTTCACATGTCGGACAGGTTTCGTACTTTTCGATGTCGATTTCCGTTTCCTTCCCAAAGGCGGCTTCCAAAAAATCGATGGTGAGGTCATAACGCAGATCGCTCCCCCGCTGGACGCTGCTCCGTGAATTTCTGCCGGTACGGAACCCGAAAAAATCTTCAAAAATATCCCCAAAACTGGAAAACACATCTTCAAACCCGCCGCCGGACCCGCCGGTCATCCCCTCAAGTCCCCGATGCCCGAACTGATCGTAGATCTGCCGTTTTTGGGGATCGGACAATACACCGTAGGCTTCCGCCGCTTCCTTGAAAAGATCTTCCGACTTTTTGTCTCCGGGATTTCGATCCGGATGATACTTTAAGGCCACTTTGCGGTAACTGGACTTTAATTCATTGGCATCTACATCGCGGGCGACCCCGAGAATTTCATAGTAATCTCTTTTTGCACTCATTGATCTTCCAGATTATTTGACATAACTAATTTATTATACATAAAAAAACATTCCATCCGATCGAGATTGACAGAATGCTTAACAATTCCGGTAATATCTAAAACAATTGACAGCGGATGGTATTATGGTAAGAGAACTGCAATAATACTTGGCGATACAATAATGCATAAATACGGATTGTCAATATGGAACTTGACTTTGTCAAAGAGATGTTCGACGCCATCGCGCCCCGGTATGATTTTTTGAACCGCCTGCTCAGCCTGAGGCAGGACGTTTACTGGCGCCGGACCATGATTACAGCCCTGGACTTGCCCGATAATGCGGCTGTTCTTGATGTCGCCTGCGGTACCGGGGATGTCATGATTGAAATCCTGAAACGGCCCGGAAAACGAAAGCACATCGTTGGTGCCGACTTTGCGCCCGGGATGCTGAAGCTGGCCAAAATCAAACTGTTGCGGGAAAATTCCGGCAGCCGTGTGCACCTCATTGCCGGAAATGGGCTGTGTCTGCCGTTTGCCACCGACACCTTTGACGCAGTCACCATCGCTTTCGGCATCCGCAATATCATGGACCGCAAATCCGCGCTGATCAGCTTTTTCAGCTGCCTGAAACCCGGCGGGAAAGCGGCGGTTCTGGAACTGGCCACGCCTGGAAACCGATTCTTTTTATCCCTTTACCTGTTCTACTTTTCAAGACTGCTCCCGATGATCGGCGCTTTTTTTTCCAGACACATGAAAGCCTATGAATACCTTCCGGCATCCGTCATTAATTTTCCGCCGCCGGACCGCTTTGCCGCCATCATGAAAGAGGCAGGGTTTACGGAAATCAAATGGCGGCGATTGACAATGGGCATTGCCACAGTCCATATCGGCCGAAAACCTTTAGCCGGAACCTCTCCGGCCTGCGACGGTTCCGGGCAATAATATCTCTTTGAACTTAATATGTTATACACAGGAGGGCATATGAAACTGAAATCCGCATTGATCCTTTTATCACTCATCCTGATAACCGCCATGGCCAATGCCGATGAAGAAAAAAACTTCAGCGGCTCCGGAGAGGCAGGGCTTTTAGTCACGAGCGGTAATTCTGAAACTGATTCCGCAAACGCTAAAATCGGCTTAAAATATGAAAAAGAGCATTTTCTCGGTGAAGTGAACCTGGCCGCCCTGTACAATTCTGAAAAAACGGAAATAGACGGTAATAAAGAGGATAAAGTGTCCGCGGAAAAATATAATTATTCCGCAAAAGTCGGCTATAAGTTCAATCCGGCCAATTATGTCTTTTTTAACGCAGACTATGAAGATGACCGGTTCAGCGGATATGACTATAAAACCACGTACTCTTTAGGCTACGGCAGAAAAGTGATCACAACCGATACAATCAACCTCGACATCGAAGTCGGTCCTGGTTACCGGTACGATAAACCTAACCTCGGTGAAACAGTAGATGAGGCCGTCTTTCGCGGGTATGCCATGTTCAGCTATAAATTCTCCGATGCCGTTTCCTTCCAGCAGGACCTGACCGTGGTCACCGGTTCAAGCAATACCAACACCAAATCCGTCACAGCCCTGAAATCCAAGATCATAGGGGCACTGGGCATGAAAGTCGCATATAAGATTGACAACAACACTGACGTACCGGCCGGCAAGGAAAAAACTGATACGGAAACCGCATTGACGCTGGTGTATGATTTCTAAACAGACACAATTCCAGCAACGATGATTTTTCTATTGGCAGCAAAAATTAAATAGGATTCAGTGTTCAGGTGTCAGTCGAGCTTCCGGCGACTGATACCTGAACGCATGGTTTTTTATCTGCACTTTTTTCTTTATAAACTTCGCATAAGATTCTGTTGTTTCGGATCCCTTATTTAGTTGAACTTGCAAATTTTGCCAGAGCAATTAACTTTCACATTTTATCAAAATTCCCTCGGAGTCTTGTGTGCCACCGCACTATCACCGTTACGCAAAGTTATCGAGGTTCTTCACTTTCTGAGGAATAGGAATATGTCCACATTGATAGCAGTATCCTTGCCAGATCATCAACATGCTATTGATGAATAACAGACTGGTGTGAATTTTTTTCTTGACACATGCATTTATGTGCATGTATAAGCATAACCATGGAAATACAAACTCACCTGAAAACAAGAGATGAAATTCTGAAAGAATTTTCAGAAGCCTATGACGCCCGGTTTTTCAAAACACTGGGGGAACCGGTCCGGATTCAGATTTTATCTTATCTGATGAAGAACGGACGGTCTGACATCGCCTCCATTACGGAAAACATGCCCCAGGACCGGTCGGTTGTCTCACGGCATCTGAATCAGATGCAGGCGGTCGGAATGCTGTGCTGTGAAAAAGAAACCCGGCACATGTATTACAGCATCAACGCCCAGGCATTTATTGACAAACTGGAAAATTTTTTGACCCAAATCAAGAAAAGCATTTCGATATGTTGTCCGCCGGATTGCTGTTCCAAGTAGCGCCCGGGCAAAACCTGGAATTTTTTTAACCTTATATATGCATAAATGTGCATTCTTACACTTAATAAAAGGAGCGAGCCATGAAAATTGAAAACCAACTCCCAGTCAACACTTCATGTATGTCAAAAATCTGCATCCCCTCTTACGGGGTGATGGCGCTTTCCGGTTTACTGGGCGGCGTTTCCGCGATTCTTTTCGGTGTTTTCCTTTATACCGGATTGCCGGGTCAGATAGCTTTAGGCCTTGATGGAAATGCGAGTCTTTACGTCGACGCCCTGCTTTGTTTTCTTTTTTTCCTGCAACACAGCCTAATGGTTCGCAACGGGTTTCGAAAATGG
>JAHECJ010000386.1 GCA_024641805.1 Desulfococcus sp. | reverse complement strand
CTAATATACAATCCACGTTTTTTTCCTTTAAATGGGCAGACATAAAAGTGGCCATTTCAAAGTCCAGAGACGGCATCACCTGATCCAGCTTTTCAACAATGGTTGTCTTAATGCCTCGGATGGCCAAATTTTCAGCCATTTCAAGTCCAATGAACCCACCGCCGACAACCACCGCTGATTCCGGTTTATTTTTGTCGACACACGCCTTGATTTTATCCGAGTCGGGAATGTTGCGAAGGTTAAAGATATTATCCAGGTCAACACCTTCGATAGGCGGTTTGAATGGCTCCGCGCCGGGCGACAAAATAATTTTATTATAGGACTCATTGTATGATTCCCCGGTTTGCAGGTTTTTCACCTGGACCTGTTTATTTTTCCTGTCAATGGCAGTCACTTCCGTAAAGATACGGATGTCAATAGCGTATCTTTTTTTAAAATCTTCCACTGTTGTCACCAGCAGTTTTTTTCTTTCTTTGATCACCTCGCCGATATAGTAAGGCAGGCCGCAATTGGCGAAAGAAATATATTCTCCTCTTTCAAAAACAATAATCTCGGCATTTTCATTCAACCGCCTGGCCCGGGCTGCGGCGGTGGCTCCGCCGGCAACACCTCCGATAATCAGAAGCTTCATTTACGTTTCCTCCTCGTGGCTCATGTCTGAGTGTATATTTGGAATAGGTTTAATAATGTTTAACTGATTTAAAAGATTGTTAAGATTGCCGCAAAATGCTTTTCCCCTTTCGCTGTTTATGCAGAAAAGCATTTGAAAAAAAACACAGTAAGATCGTCAATCGAAGATCGCGATCACTTTTTTATTTCATCCGCCAACTCGGAAAGCGTCAACCCCTCGCCGGGGAAAATCTCCCTTTCATTTACCTTTGTAAAATTGACGACCTTCGGCCAGCAACCCGAAACCGGATCAGGACCTTCCGTGGCGGCTTTCGACGGATTGGCATCCCTCATCCGCGGGAATTTTCTTAAATTAACGTCACTGGCGGCAACACTGAACTCAATAGGAATATTATTGGGATCAAACGTGTAAATCGAATAAATAAAGCCGTGATCCATGACTTCCGAAACCCAGAAACCGGCAGCTTCAATTTTATCCTTTAATTCCCAGAGATCATCACTGGTTTCGACCCCGAACGAGACATGATCAAAGGCGAACGGACCTTTCACCGGCACTCCATGATCCTTTTCCCGAATCTTTTCAACATCCGGCCATTCAAAAAAAGCGACCATGTCCGTTTCCGACAGTTCGAAAAAATAATGACGGTAACGGCTGTCCCCGATTCCCGCGATAAGGCGCATGCCCAGCAGATCCCGCCAGAAACGGATCGTCATGTCCATGTTTGCGGTGGCAAAAGCCAGATGATTGATGCCGTTGTATTGTATCATCAAAAATTATGTGTCCATCAGGACATTGTTTTGGAATGTTGAATTCATAAAGCAGGCAGAGAATTTCTGGCTGCATTATACTCACTGATAAGTCTTTGCACCAGCGTGTCAACCGGGATGATATCGTTCACCAGCCCGGAGGACTGGCCGGCCTGAAATGCACCGTCTTTCAAATCACCCAATACCGATCCGGACCGGTTACGGTTAAATTCATTGCCGATGATTTCTAAAAGGTCTTCCCTGGAAGCCCCCTCCAGCTCCGATTTAAGCATTTGATCCGCAAACTCCGTTCTTAAAACCCTTAACATGTCGAGCTTTCGCCCGATAATGCACGTACCGGTATCCGGAGCATCGACAATCAATCGCTTATGGTTGTTATGCGCCTGGCATTCATCCGTGGCGATAAACCGAGTTCCCATCTGCGCACCCGAAGCACCCAGCGCCATTACTGCCGCAATGCCGCGACCGTCTGCAATCCCACCGGCGGCGACCACAGGAACTTTCACGGCATCCGCCACCTGCGGTACCAGCGCGAGAGTTGTAATTTCAAGAGGACTGTTATGCCCTCCCGCTTCGTACCCTTCGCAGATAACCGCATCCACTCCGGTTTTTTCGGCCTTTTGAGCACCTTTTACTGAAGGCACCACATGAAACCAGATGGTTTTTTTCCGATTAATGTCGGGTGCAATCCTTTCCGGATTCCCGGCGGACGTAATAAAGATGCGAACACCGGCATCATGTGCAATACGGGCCAGATCAACCGCATCCGGACGCAGCAGCGGAATGTTGACGGCAAACGGATTTTCCGTGCTGTTTTTCATCTTTTCAATGTTCAGCGCAATCTCCTCATGGCTCATGGATCCGAGTCCCAGGGTACCCAATATGCCGGAGTTGCTGCAAGCAGCGGCGAGATGCCAGTCAGACGCCCAGACCATCCCGGCCTGAATGACCGGATAGCGGATATTCAACAATTGACATAGACGATTGGCACGCATGAAATATTTCCTCGGCTAAAGGTAAAATAATAAAAACCGTTACCGGATCACGGGCTATCCTGCCCTTTTTTAAAATCCGCAAAGCCGTCTTTAATAACAACCGTTTCTTCCTGATTCATCACGCAAAAATATAAATGGATCCGATCCGGCAGACATTTTTTTTCTGTCAGGATAACTTTAATTTCAGTGCCCGGAAGCACCATGCCTGAAAACCTGGCATAAAGTACGTTGCATTGTGAGGGGTTTCCGCCTGCCTCACGGTTTATTAACTCGCGAACTGCATATCCGAGTGTGGCCGTTCCCTGAAGGATAATATCCGGCAATCCCACCTGGCGGGCAAATTTTTTTGATGTGTGAATCGGAAAAACAATATCAGAGCAGCCGTCATAAACAAACGGCCGGAGACGATCGATAAAAATCCGGGATTCCCAGACAGACTGCTTCCCTTCGGTTTTCTGCGGAGTTCGCGGAAGCGTTTCTTCACCGTCTCCTCCGCCAGTGCACTTCACTCCCCTCATGATGGAGCCAATGTGTTCAGTAAACACCGGCTGATCTTTCTCATCAAACACATCAAATCTCAGCACCACCCGGGTGCCGGCACGATGGGGTAATATAGCGGCAATTTTCCCGGTGACCCGCAGCCGGTCTCCGGGGGAAACCAGCCGATGGAATTCGATGTGCTCTGAATAATGAACCTGGGTTGCCAGGACCTCAAGAGGAAAATGATCCGCCTCAATAAATTCCCAGATTCTTTCGACCACCGGCCAGGTGACCGCGGCACAATACATGGGATGCGCGACGAGCCTGTCGTCGCGCTCATCATCAAAATAGAAATCATTGTCATCATTTAACGAAGCCGCGTAATTCATTGTATTGCGCCAGGGGACGTCAAGGGTGATCGGTTTAAGCAGGGTGCCGGCAAATGAAGAATCAATTTCCAATTTCGATATCCATTGCATTTAAAATTCATTTGATTTTTTTTATATAAACAGTTCAAACAATAGAACTGTTTATTGAGTTTTTTGTAGAAAAACATACCAATACCCGGTCCATCATGTCCAGATATTTGTTTGAAATTCAATACTTGAAATTTTTCCGGACGAATGGAAAAATTACAGCTGTTTTTTATAATGATCTGACAAATGACCCCATTAACAATCTTACGGGAAAATTTTAATGACGGAATCTTCCAGAATATTTTTTGGTGCCGCCATCCAGGGGGCAGTGGATCGAAGTAAACGCGCCCTTGTCAACAAAACAATTATTGAAATGATAAAATCCTGCGGATTCTCCATTATCAGTGAACACACCACTGGCCTGGATTTTGATGACACGGCAGCCAA
>JAHECJ010000385.1 GCA_024641805.1 Desulfococcus sp. | reverse complement strand
AAGGAGCAGGGTGCCGGTGACCAGGGCCTGATGTTCGGATTTGCGTGCAATGAGACCCCTGAGCTCATGCCGATGCCTATCATGTTTGCCCATCAGCTGACCAAGCGTCTGGCCACCGTCAGGAAAAATGGATCCATTGATTTTTTAAGACCGGACGGAAAGTCCCAGGTCACCATCGAATATGAAAACGGCACGCCGAAACGGGTGGACACAATTGTTGTATCCACCCAGCACAAGAGCGATGTAACCTATGATGAGGTCCGGGAAGCGGTGATTGAAGAAGTCATTAAAAAAGTCATCCCTAAAAACATGGTGGACGGGGATACCCGATACTTTATCAACCCCACCGGGAAATTTGTCATTGGCGGCCCCATGGGCGACTGCGGCCTGACCGGACGCAAAATTATCGTTGACACTTACGGCGGACAGGGGAGTCACGGCGGCGGGTGTTTTTCCGGGAAAGACCCCTCAAAAGTGGACCGAAGCGCATCCTACATGGGACGCCATATCGCCAAAAATCTCGTGGCCGCCGGCCTGTCCCACAAGTGTGAAGTCCAGGTCGCTTATGCCATCGGGGTTGCCGAACCGGTTTCCGTGATGGTGGATTTTATGGGCACCGGCAAAATTCCGGAAGCCAAAGCAATTGAAATCGTCAAAGCGATATTTGACTTAAGACCCGCTGCAATTATTGAATACCTGGATCTTCTGCGCCCGATTTACCGAAAAACATCCTCTTACGGGCATTTCGGAAGAAACGGAGCGGAATTCACCTGGGAAAAGACCAACAAGGCCGATGAAGTTAGAGAACGGGCCGGGGTTTAATTTACCAGAGTTCGTTAATAAATTGAATCCAGATTAAAAAAGCTGCTGTCCCTGATTTTATACTTTCAATATTAATCAACGGACAGCAGCTTTTTTTATTAACTTATCCTACTGAAATTCAACCTTTAATTTTATTATTTAAATCGTACCTGCTTTTATCCGTCAACATAGCAGAATTACTTTGAAACGTTTTGAAATGATAAAAATTTCTGCTCAATAAAATCCGCAAGACGGCCGGACTCTTCCAGACCAAAAACGGGCACACGGATTTTAAGGTCCGCATCCGTTACAACGGCAACGAGTGCGTCATCATTTAAACAGACCGGCGCATTATGCGCCTGCGACCGGAACACTTCAATTTTAGGGAACCCGGCATTCTTGAATCCTTCCGCGATGATCACATCCATATCCGTTAAATGCCTTGCCAGTGAAGATACTTGCGAGTGACTGTCCCTGGACTGATCTTCCGGTTTTCTAATCACAACGGTTTTATCAGCAGATCCCACCACCACGGCATCAGCACCTGACGCAAAATGCCGCCAGCTGTCTTTTCCCCGGGTGTCAAAATTAGATTCATGTTCTGAATGCTTGATGGTTCCCACACGGTATCCTTTTTTCTTCAGTTCGGGTACCAGCTTCTCCACGAGGGTGGTTTTGCCGGCATCAGAATACCCGACGATTGATATTATCGGTGTCATTTCTGCTAACCTTTACAATAAGTACAATAAAAATACGGTAAGGACTTCTGTCTGCAAGAGCTGTTTTTAATCTTGCGGAACATTTCAACCAGCACGGATGCCTGTCGGTATCGAGAGATCGTTTTTCGCCGCCTTCGGGATCAGAAAAGACATTAAATCGTTATTAAAAAATTTGTCAAGGTCTAAGTCGGATTCGTTTTAGAACCACCGATCTCTTGAAACGCTTCATTAAACCATTTTTTCAATTTGTTATATACAATAAAACGAAACTTGACAAATAATGCATAGCGTTATATTCTCTTCGTTTTAACGCAATGCATTATAATTGCAATAACGATTTCTATATTCTAAGTTCATGATAAAAAAAGAAATATTCTAATGATACGATATAAAAACACCACCTGCGGCCTCGGCCGGAGAGAATCAGACGGTTAATGAATGAAGGAGACACGGTTTAACTCGACTGGAATTGCCCGGACAACGCAAATAACAATACCGACGATGCGACAAAACCGAATGCGTCCGATTCGGAAGGCACCGGCAGCGGCGGAGGGAACAGCTGCTTTATTTCATCGATACGCTATTGACTTACAGGCCAAAGTTCCATTAAATGAATTCGTTAGATGCAATAACGGCTTAAAAAACGATTGTGTTGCATTGGTTTTATTGATGGAAGGGTTAAATACTGTTTTATGTTTTGACGATTGCTGTTTTAATCCCTGTGCCCCAGCGGTTTGGATAAAATGAGAGAAGGTTCTTTCCTTCTGAGTCATCGTTTACCACAAGGAGCTTTTGGTGATAATAAAACGCGCTTTATTTTTTCTTTCTATTCTCCTGTGCGCCTCAATTTCAGGTTGTTATAACCCGAATGACACGTTGCGGAAAATTGAAAGCCGGGGAGAACTGATTGTCATCACCGACAACAGTGCCCACGGCTTTTATCTGTACAGGAACCGGCCCATGGGTTTTGAGTATCAATTAGCAAAAGAATTTGCCGATTTTCTGAACGTTAAGCTGACAGTTATCACACCGGGCTGGAACCAGATGTTCGATTCACTCCTGCGCGGCGACGGCGATCTCATTGCATCCAGTTTGACAAAGACAGCCAGACGAAAAGCACGCGTTGCATTTTCAGATGAATACATGCCGGTTCAGCAGATGGTTGTTGTCCGCAACGGATACCCGGGCATAACAAAACTTTCGGATTTAGAGGGTAAAACCGTGCACGTACGGAAAAACACTTCATACCATGAGCGTCTGGTGGAATTAAAAAAATCCGGAATGAATATTCAGCTTGCCCTGCATGAGAACACTCCGACAGAAGAGCTTTTACGGCAGGTTCAGAGCGATGAGATCACGATCACCATCGCTGATTCAAATGTTTTCCGATTAAACCGGCGGTATTATCCGGATATTCGAATCGCTTTTCCGATCTCGGAGCCCCAGTCCCTATGTTGGGCGGTTAAAAAAAATGACACCCGGCTTATTAAGAAAATCAACAAATTTCTGGATACGATCAAAGACAACGACACGTTCGCGCAAATATACAACAAATATTATGCCGGTACGGAAAGATTCGATTATGTGGATATCAAAAAATTTCACAAGAACGTCAAAACCAGACTGCCGGTTTACCGACAGATGATCGAGGAAGAAGCTGAAAAATACAATTTTGACTGGCGACTGGTAGCCGCTGTCATTTACCAGGAATCCCAATTTAACCCGAATGCATTGAGCCCCACCGGCGTCCAGGGGCTGATGCAGCTGACAATGCCCACGGCAGATGAAATGGGTGTTTCTGATCGCTTTGACCCGGAAGAGAGTATCCGGGGCGGGATTAAATACCTGCACAAACTTTTCAGTCAGTTTGAGGATCTGCCCACGGATGAACGGTTAAAATTTACCCTCGGCAGTTACAACGTGGGATACGGTCATATCAAAGATGCCCAAAATATCGCCCTTGAAAAAGGTCTGGATATCAACAAATGGAGTTCCCTTGAGCAAACCCTGCCGTTACTCCGAAACCGGGAGTATCATGAAAAGTCTGATTTTGGCTATGCGCGCGGCACGGAACCGGTCCGGTATGTGAAAAGAGTTTTAAAATATTATAATATTTTAAAAATGACACCGGAAACATAGCCCCGAACAACGGTCCGGCATAACTATCACTGAAAATAACGAAAGCATATGCGCCATACACTCATGACAGCAAAAGAAA
>JAHECJ010000384.1 GCA_024641805.1 Desulfococcus sp. | reverse complement strand
AGCGGAGAAAAAATTACCGCCGCCACCCGGGCGCATGCCCGTGAAATGATCAAAACCGGTCATATCTATCGGCAATCATTATCCAATTAATAAAAATCGATGCGGCCGCCGCCGAACCGGTCATCTTCGAAAATGCCTGCATTCCCAATCCATGGATTTAATTACGGCGCGATCATAGAACATAATAAATACCCGTAATCGTTCTTGACTCGAATTCATTAATAGGGTATTTTTTATGTTTTTATTAAATTAAAGCAGGGGTGAATAACGCTTTTTCCGTTTTCAACGTTACTTATTAAATCGTTCCGCGAACACCGATGATTTGAGTTAACTTTTATAATATTAAACAATTAAAAAATTTCCGGCATTCAACTGAAACGATAAGGAATTGTATCATGAAAGAATTTGCGACATTAATCATCGACGGCAAAGAGATGAAACTGCCGGTCATCACGGGAACAGAAGGGGAAAAAGCGATTGATATCCGGTCGTTGAGACAGGAAACGGGCTTTATCACCTATGATCCGGGTTTTGCCAATACCGGAAGCTGCAAAAGCAAAATCACGTTTATGAACGGTGAAAAAGGCGTTCTTCGCTACCGCGGCATTCCCATTGAACAATTGGCTGAAAAATCATCTTTTGTGGAAACCTCGTACCTGCTGATCAACGGGCACCTGCCGACCCAGGAAGAACTTACCCGAAACAGCATCATGCTCAATGACCAGTCCATGGTCCATGAAGACATGCAGATCTTTTTCCAGAATTTTCCGCGCCTGTCGCATCCCATGGGCATCCTGTCAGCCATGGTCAATGCCTTACGGAGCTTCTATCCGGAACTGATCACCACGGAAGAGGAGTTTCAAAAGGTATTCATCCGCATGCTGTCCAAGGTCAGAACCATGGCCGCCATGTCTTACAAAATTTCCAGGGGCCACAAGGTCATCTATCCGAGGGCGGATTACACTTACTGCGCCAACTTTCTGAATATGATGTTCGACAGCCCGGTCAACCCCTACCAGATAGACTACGAAATAGTTAAGGCTCTGAATACATTTTGGATTCTGCATGCCGACCATGAACAGAACTGCTCCACTTCCGCAGTCAAAACCGTGGGCAGTTCACGGGCCAATATTTACGCCTCTGTTTCAGCCGGCATCGCTGCATTATGGGGGCCCCTGCACGGCGGGGCCAACCAGGCGGTCATTGAAATGCTGACGGACATTCACAAAAAAGGCGGCGGCATCAAGGAGGTTGTGGAAAAGGCAAAAAACAAACGGAGTTCCTTCCGCCTGATGGGATTCGGGCACCGGGTATATAAAACCTACGATCCGCGGGCCAAAATCATGAAGAAAATCTGTGACAAGGTCCTGCCCAAACTGAAAATTGACGACCCGCTGCTGGATATCGCCAAACAGCTCGAGGAAGTGGCACTGAACGACCAGTACTTTATTGACAAATACCTTTACCCGAATGTGGACTTCTACAGCGGCATCTTATTGAGAGCCATGGGCATCCCGACGAATATGTTTCCCGTGATGTTTGCCATCGGACGGCTGCCCGGATGGATTGCCCAATGGAAAGAACATATGGATGACAAGGAGCAGAAAATCGTCCGGCCACGACAGATTTACATGGGTAAAAATAAAATATCCTATACCCCGATTTCCAAAAGGGATTCCAGCTCCGCAGACACCGAAAGCGACGATTAAAGCCGTCTAAAACACCCGGCCGTTTTTGCGATCTAACCGCAAAAACGGCCGGTTTTTTATTTGCCGCAAAGCCTGCCGTCACGCCATATGGTCAAGCGCAGCGGTTTTTCAGCAACCCGCCAAAATCTTTTTCCGATAATCCGTATACCGGACCATAGCCGCCAGTGCCCGAGCTGCCCGAACCGGACTGGGCAATACCGCAACGCCGTTATCCTGAAGATTTCTGATAAACCGGTTTTCCCGCGTATAAAATGAAAAACCGATAAACGGTTTGGAAAATCCTTTAATCAAATCCGCAACCGTCTTGCTTTGATCATCAATAAATGCCCCGGCCTGGCTGGTGGCTTTTTCGCCGGTGATGCCGAAACCCTCCAAAGCCCGTCGGACCGAATGGCCGGGCATTAAAAAATATATCAGCATCGCGTCGGATGCTTCATCTTCAATGAGCACTTTCGGAATGCTTTCATAATAATCCATGCTGTTTTTGGAATAGGTAATGTCAATGGGATTGCCGGTGCTGCCGGTATGCGGAACATATTGTTTCAGTTTTTCAAGGGTTTGTGTGGTTATGGGATTTAAAATCAGCCCTTCCCGACTGCAGACGTCGGCGGCCACCGCACCGGGGCCGCCGGAATGGGTCTGGATCAGCACCCGGTTGCCGGCCGGTTTCGGGCACAACCCCAGACATAAACAGAAATCAAACATTTCCTCAATGGAGTTGGCCCGGATCACGCCGCTTTGCCGAAAAACCCCGTCATAAAGTTTGTCCGGACCGGACAGGGCGCCGGTATGGGAAAATGTCGCTTTTTTCCCGCCTTCGGATCCCCCGACATAATAAGCGACAATGGGTTTATACGGAACAATGGATCGGGCCATATCAATGAATTCTCTGCCGCGCCGGATCGTTTCAATATAAAGGCTGATGACCCGGGTATGGGGACAGGCCCCCAGATATTCCAGGCAGTCCACGATATCAATATTTGCCTCATTGCCGACACTGATGCCGGTGGAATACCCCAGTCCGAAACCGGATAGATAGTCAAACATCTGGGTGATAAAGCTGCCGCTCTGGGAAGCCATTCCAATGAAACCGGCTGCCTGATTATAAGGAAAATACGTCGCGTTGAATTTGTGGTGCGGATTGACAGCCCCGATGCAGTTGGGGCCGACAAACCGCATGCCGTATCTGGCGGCAATATCACAGATCTGTTTTTCCAGGGCAATCCCGTTTCCGCCGACTTCCTTGAATCCGCCGGAAACGATAATCGCCTGCTTGATTCCTTTTTTCCCGCAATCTTCTAAAATTTCCGGCACCACAGCCGTGGGCAGGACGATAAAGGCCAGGTCAGGCGTGACCGGTAAATCCAGGACGGATTTATAAGCGGAGAGCTTCAGCACCTGATCTTCTTCCGGATGAATCGGATAAATATCACCTTCAAACCCGAGCGCAAGGATGGAAGACAGCAAATTGGTGCCCATGGCGGCAAACCGGTTGGATGCACCGAACATGGCAATATGCCGCGGGTTGACGATTCGATACAGCGCTGTCTGTTCAATGGGTTTCTGCATATTTAACTCCTGTTTTCCGGATCAAACACCACTAATGCGTCTACTGCCTTAAGGCTCCCGTCCGGGGCAATCTTTAAAGGATTGATATCAATTTCAGATATATCCGGATACTCCAGTCCGATTTTCCCCAGCGCCATCAGACACCGGCAAAGAATGTCCCGGTCAGCCGGGCGCTCCCCCCTGAACTCTTTAAACATGGCCCTGCATTTCAGTTCATTAATCATATCTTCGGCTTCCACCCGATCAAACGGGGCGACCCGGAACGCCGTGTCATTAATTATTTCCGTCATCACGCCGCCTATCCCCAGCATCACACAGGGGCCGAACTGGGGTTCACGGGTCAGGCCCATCACCAGCTCTCTTGCACCGGATACCATTTCTGAAACCAGCACCCCTTCCAGATCCCCGGATATGGAATCGGATACGGATGCCACAATGCGGTCATAAGCCTGGATCACATCAG
>JAHECJ010000383.1 GCA_024641805.1 Desulfococcus sp. | reverse complement strand
AAGGGATTTTCGGGATCAGACAAATCTAAAGTGAACAGGGGATCCACCTGGACAAAGGTGACTAAAAAGCCCCTTTCCCCCATAAACCGGGCGGAGTAGAGCCGCTCGCCGGGGGCTAAACCGTTGATGCTGCCGATGACATCCAGGCTGCCTCCGTTATTCTTCAGGCAGAACACATGGTTTTGAGAAGTTCCGCCCCAGGTAGTTCCGGTGGAGGTCGCTACCCGGAGTATGCCTTCATATTCACCCAAAGAGAATTGATTGAGAAGTTCCCCGTCCACACTGCCCTCTGCCGCGTAGGTGGTGGTGCTTCCCAGGTCAAACTTGCGGATTTGGGTTTCAAAAGAGGGGTCTCGCCATATGGCAAACCCTTCCTGGCCATCGGTGTTTTCGGAATAATGATAAATGGTGGAAACAAGATACAGCGATTCGGTGGAGGCATAAACATTGTGAACATCCCCGATAAATCCGGTGCTGGAAAAATCCGCATCCGGATGGGCCATGTCGATGGTAATGATGGATACCATGGTGCCGCCGCCATCTTCATCTGGCCTCATGAAATCCTGTGTCGCCACAGCCCTGCCTTTGTCGACAGCCATGCCGTCTGCATCTTTGACAACATAGGTTGGCACAAAATCATCCAGGCTCAGGGATTCCAGAACCTGACGGTTGGTTTTGGCCACAGCCTCCCTGTCCTTTTCCGAACCATCATACCAGATGTCCAGCGGCGGGAGATTGGGCATAAACTGCGTCACCACGTGGAGGTTGCCGCCGGTGATCCGGGAAGCCACCAGATATCCGTCCACCTGGATATCTTTTATAGTTTCAGGTGATTCCGGGTTGCTGACGTCCACAATAAGCATTCCGGTTTTTTCCTGGTATGGAATCCAGTAGGGCATGCCCACTCCGATTTTGTCGACATCCCTGTACACCACCTGCTCGCCGCCGTCATTGGACGGCCGGTAGAGCACCACGAGGTTGTCGTCGTAGAGATAAATAGAATCGATCGAGCCGCCGGCTTTTACATAAGTCACGACATTCATGGATTCAGCCGGCGTTGCGGAAACGATCCGCACATCCGTATCGGTTGCCACAAAAAGATAGTTGCCGTTGGTTTTGACCATGTCGGATTCATCCACCCCGGCCTCCTGGAGATTGGTGCTGGAAAATCCCTTGTCCGCTCCGGCAGTCGGGGCGGCAGCGTCGGTTTCCATCATATAATATCGAACCGGGGACGGTGTCGCGCTGTTGGCGTATTGCGTTTTAAGATAGGATGTGAGCGCTTGATCGGATTTAAAATGGCTGATTTTCGAACCGGAGGAACTGCCGGAATCGTTACAGCCGATAATGAAAAAAATTGATGACACTACAACCGTCATGAATAATGCGTGAACGGCGCGCATCCTCAGGGTTTTCATGGAAAAGGCTCCTTTTATTAATTGTTGGGGGGGTAAATCTGGGAACAGGTATTTGTTTTTGCCATAGCATCTCTTTTGACCTGAATCTATATGACCGCTTTCCCCAAAGCAAGTGGATTCGATTCAATTTTAGCACAATTCGTATTCATATGAATACACTTTTTATTCAAAATATTAAATTATTATCATATAAAATCAGATATATATAAAAATATCAATATAATTAAATTTCAAAAATTTGAATATTTAAGAATACATATAAATCAAATTACGATCACAAATAAAAAAGGCCGGCTTGAAGAATCCCGCGCAGTCAGGACCGATCGTGACGGAATATCTCCCCTCCCTTTTTTGAAAAATATGTCCTTCTTAAAAACCCGGAAACCCGAAAGCCTCTGGATCAAAAATATTGAGCTGAAACAGTCAGTTGCCTAATTTTAATCCCTCATTGTAAAATTTATCTTGCCCACAAGAAAACATAGGGGTATAGATGTCCGTTTGCGTTACTGCCACAGAGGGGATCGCCTCTGTGGTTTTTTTATTATGAAAATAGAGGATTGTAAGAATGATAAGTGCTGTCAACGTTGCCCTCGCTTACGGGAAGCGGGTTCTTTTTAAAGACGTGAATATAAAATTTGCTCCGGGAAACTGCTATGGACTGATCGGAGCGAACGGGTCCGGGAAGTCCACCTTCCTGAAAATCCTTTCCAGCGAAATCGAGCCGGACAAGGGGGAAGTGTCTGTGGGGCCCCGTGAACGGATTGCCGTTCTCAAACAGGACCATTACGCCTATGATGAAGAAACGGTTCTCAATACTGTTATTTTAGGGCATGAATATTTGTTCCGGCTCATGGCCGAGCGGGATGCGCTGTATTCCAAACCGGATTTCACGGAAGAAGACGGCATCCGGTCCGGCGAAATCGAGGCGGAGTTTGCCGTAATGAACGGGTATGAGGCGGAATCGGATGCGGCTGCGCTGTTGAGCGGGCTGGGCATTGCCGAAGTGCATCACCAGAAAAAAATGAAAGAACTGGAGGGGATGGACAAGGTACGGGTGCTTTTGGCCCAGGCATTGTTCGGAAATCCGGATGTGCTTCTGCTCGATGAGCCCACCAACCACCTGGATATCAAGTCCATTGCATGGTTTGAGGACTTTCTGTCAAAATTTCAGAATACGGTGATCGTTGTGTCCCATGACCGCCACTTTCTGAACCAGGTGTGCACCCACATTGCCGATATCGATTACAGCCAGATCCAGGTTTATGTGGGCAATTACGATTTCTGGTACCAGGCCAGCACGCTGGTGATGAAACAAAAACAGAATGAAAACAGGAAGATGACGGAAAAGGCGGAAGAACTTAAAAAATTCATTCAGCGATTCAGCGCCAATGCCTCTAAATCAAAACAGGCGACCTCCCGGAAAAAACTGCTGGAAAAGCTGACCATCGAGGAACTGCCCGTATCTTCCCGAAAATATCCGTTTATCAGTTTTAAGCCGGAAAGACCTTCCGGGAACGTGATCCTTGAAATTGACGGGCTCTGCAAAACCATCGACGGTGTCAAGGCGCTGGACAACTTCAGCCTGATTGTCAACAAAGACGATAAAATCGCTTTTGTGGGCGGAAACAGCCTGGCCAAAACCACGCTCTTCCAGATTCTCTCAGGCGAAATGGAACCGGACCGCGGCAGTTTCAGGTGGGGGCAGACCATCAGCCCTGCCTATTTTCCCAAAGAAAACAGCCGCTATTTTAATAATGATATGAATATCGTTCAGTGGCTGGGCCAGTTCCATAAAGAGGGAGAGACCTTTTCCAGGGGATTCTTAGGGCGCATGCTTTTTTCCGGAGAGGAAGCCGTCAAAAAGACGGAAGTGCTTTCCGGCGGGGAAAAAGTCCGCTGCATGCTCTGTAAAATGATGCTCACCGGCGCGAATGCGCTGATTCTGGATGAGCCCACCAACCATCTGGACCTTGAGTCCATTACGTCACTCAATGAAAGCCTCATCGCATTTCCGGAAGTGATCCTCTTTTCCTCCCACGATCACGAATTTATATCAACGCTGGCCAACCGGATCGTGGAATTTTCGTCAAGCGGTTTCATTGATCTGACAATGAGTTTCGATGAGTATCTTGAGCAGGAAGAAACCGCCCTTGAATATGCTTAGATGGGGTTTTGAAACCACTTCTATAAAACGGATGGGTTAATTCTGCATCAGGTTGGTAAAATCAGAATATTGGCGGGCAGAAAGTCCGGCCTGAAAGATATTATTGCGTCTACACCAGACAACTTACCGGATGCCTATTATCCCACGGTTGGTATCGGCT